>CAKMZR010000014.1 GCA_929200455.1 uncultured Alphaproteobacteria bacterium
CTCCCACTCGGTCCCACGATCACCACTCGCTCTCCCTTCTTCACCTCCAAGTCAATACCCTTCAACGCATGAAATGCACTAAACCACTTGTGAACTCCTCGCAACTCTATAATGTTCTCCGCTGTCTCCAGTGCCCGTGCTCGATCCTCTCCTGTCCTCATCCTTCTCTCCTTCCTCAATCCCTGTGCTGCGTGTCCAGCCGTCGCTCCAAGTGCTGACTGTAACGCGACATCACAAAACAAAATACAAAAAACATAAACGCCAGAAATACATACACCTCCCGACTCAATCCCTTCCACGCAATGTCCGCAACCGCAGACTTCCCTATTCCCAACGGATCCAGCAATCCTATGATCACAACCAACGTCGTATCCTTAAACAACGAAATAAATATGTTCACTATACCCGGAATCGATATCTTCAAAACCTGCGGCAGAATAATAAAACCCATCGTCTTGCCATAACCCAATCCTAGTGATGCCGCTCCCTCCCACTGACCTCGCGGAATCGCCTGCAATCCCCCCCTTATCACCTCCGCCATGTAACCAGATGCAAACAACGTCACCATAATCAATACCCGTACCAACAAATCAAACGTCGTGCCAGGCGGGAGAAAATAATTCAACATCGTCGACGCTATAAACAATAACGTAATCAACGGAACCCCCCTTATAAACTCTATAAACATCACACATAATGACGAAATCGCCGCCATCTCAGAACGACGCCCCAACGCCAAAACTATTCCTATCGGCAACGAAAGAGCTATGCCCGTCAATCCCACTATCAACGTCAACATAAATCCTCCAACTCGCCTCGTATCATCAAGAACCTCAAGCCCAAACCAACCACCCCACACCAAAATATAGACCTCAAACGGATACACACACGTATGCACAAAAAACCAACGACGCTTCGGCATACCCTCCCAAAATACAGGCAACAACGCCAACACCAACAAAAGAAACGCAACATCCGCCCTCCACCTCATCTCCACAGGGTACAATCCATACAAAAATTGGGGCCAACGCGAACTTATAAACGCCCAACACGCTCCATCAGGACTACATGCCGTGCGATCAGCTCCCTCAAACGTCGCATTCAATAAACCCCACTCCACAAATACATACAACAACTCAAAAATTATCCACAACAAAACAAAAGTCGAAATGCCAGAAAACCAAGAATAAAATAAATTCTTCCTCATCCAGCCCCATAACGTACTCTCGTCTACCGGGGGCAACATCTTCGCCTGATCACTCATCTCTCTACCAACGCCATCTTCACATTAAACCAATTCATCAACAATGAAACCGTAAGACTTATCGATAAATAAAACAACAACAACAAAAACATACACTCCATCGCTTGACCCGTCTGATTAAGCGTAATACCTCCCAACGTCGCCGTAAGATCCATATAACCAACCGCTATCGCCAACGACGAATTCTTCGTCAAATTCAAATACTGACTCGTCAAGGGCGTAATCACGACCCTCATCGCCTGAGGGATTATCACCAGTCTCATCAACTGACCTCGCGTCAATCCTAACGCCAAAGACGCCTCCGTTTGTCCCTTCGAAATCGCCAGAATTCCACCACGCACATTCTCCGCTATAAAGGAGGACGTGTAAATCGATAACGCCAACCAAAGAGACACAAACTCCGTCCGAATCGTCACCCCTCCCTTGAAATTAAACCTACTCAGCTCAGGAAGCGTGTAATCCAACGGACTCCCAAGCAAAAAATATACGCCCAAAGGAAACAAGGTCACACTCGCCACATTAACCCAAAAATATGAACGCACCTCACCCGTCTCTAACTGATGCTTCTTCGAACGCCGCATATTGTATACACAAACACAAATACCCACAAAAAAGGAAAGCAAAACCCACACAAATCCTTCTCCCGCCTCAATCTCAGGAATCACCGTACCTCGGTTCGACAAATAGACAATACCACCAAAATCTATGCTGTTCTTCACAGAAGGCAACGTCAATATCACACTCTGCCACAACACTATCTGAATCAATAACGGTATGTTCCTCAACGTCTCCACGTAAAATGATGCCACCTTGCTCAGCAACCAGTTCGACGACAGTCTCGCTACACCCACAAAAAATCCCAATAGAGTCGCCGCCACTATGCCCGCACACGCCATCAATAACGTGTTCAATAATCCCACCAACGCCGCTCTGCCATGCGTACTCGTCGAACTGTACTCAATCAATGCCTGATTAATATCGTAAAACGACGTCCGATCCAAAAAACCAAATCCTTGCGTTATACCCAACTCCGCCAAATTCTCTATCGCATTCGACGTCATCCACGCAAACAATCCTACCGTACCCATAATCACAACAAATTGTATCACCCACGCACGAAATTTCTCATCGTACAGAATATCCGATATACCAGCCCTCTTCGGGAACTCACTCACTCTTATCTAACCTCCTGCCACCCAAAAAAATACCCGCAAGCAACACCAGCAATCTTCCTAGAAATCAATGCCAGCATCACTCGCGGGTACTCTCATCTTTACAACTGTAAAGGCCTAGCCTCAACGCATTGGGGGCGCGTAAAGCAATCCTCCGTCTTTATAAAGAGCATTCAGTCCACGCTTGAGACCCAACGGAGCAAGATACTTATCAAACACCTCTCCGTAGTTCCCCACCTGACTCACCACATTCAAACCAAAGTCTTTGCTCAAACCAAGCATCGCTCCAAGTTCTCCCTCACTGCCAAGCATACGATTCACTTCCGGATTGTCCGTGCCTTTCGCCATACGCTTCGCGTTCGACTTCGTCACGCCATACTCTTCTGCATTGATCATCACGTTCAATGTCCAACGCACAATGTCGCCCCAACGCTCGTCACCTTCACGAACCGCAGGACCCAAGGGCTCTTTCGAGATAATGTCGTCCAAAATTACGTGTGCAGACGGATCCGCCAATACCGCACGAGTCGCCGCAAGACCTGAGGCATCCGTCGTGTACGCATCGCAACGTCCCTTTTCATAAAAGACACGAGCTTCTTCGTTCGTCTCAATCGCAACAGGCTCATAACTGATATTGTTCGTACGGAAAAAGTCCGCCAAATTCAACTCAGTCGTCGTTCCCGTCTGTATGCAAATCGATGCTCCGTCCAGTTCCTTCGCACTCGTCAAACCCAAACTCTTGTGGGCTATAAATCCTTGTCCGTCATAATAGTTCACACCAGCAAACGTCAAGCCCAAGTCCGCATCACGACTGTACGTCCACGTCGTGTTCCGAGAAAGAAGATCGCCCTCTCCAGAATTCAACAACGTAAAACGCGTCTTACCCGTCGCATTCACATAACGAACTTTCGTCTTGTCTCCCAAAACAGCCGCCGCAACAGCCTGACAAAAAGAGACATCAAAACCTTCCCAGTCCCCCGCATCATTCGGAAACGCAAAGCCCGTAAGTCCTGTGTTAATCACACAGTTCACAGCACCTCTGTCACGCACTTCCTTCAACGTATCCGCACCAGCACCCGCAAAACCAAACGACAGCAACAGCACAAGGGCTGCACTCATCAACTTCAAAACCTTATTCATGAAAAACCTCCTCTTCATTAATTCTACCCTGACCCCACTATTCTACCCGCCCCAAAACACGCACAAACGCATCAATACCCTCCTATACGACATACAATAAACAAACTCAAGCAAAAAATAACTACGCCCTCACTCCAAAACTCTTCAATACCTCCTTCAATAACTCAAAACTCACACCCTCGCTTCGCTCCATCGACCTGCGGTCTATCCTCTCACTCACTTCCCTCGCCACATCATAACGCTTCTCAACCCTACGCACCACATACTCCAACATCTTCGGCGAAAGACTAAGTCCACGCTCAGACAAATGACGCTCCAGCAAAATCTTCAACAATTCCTCGTCCGGATCCCTTATCAATCCAACCCTCAATAACATCATCCTCGAACGCAAATCAGGCAAAGACACCTGCCACATCGCAGGCGACTCACACGACGTCATCAATAACGGCACACTCCTTTCCATCAAAACATTGTACTGATGCAAAAAATGCTCTTCGTCTTCCCATATCCTCAACGAATCTATCACCACAGGGCGATCTATACACGTCACTTCCGATACCGATAACGCTCCAAATCCCTCTCCAGAAAAATAATACGCTCCCCCCATCCGCTCACTCCACGCACAACTCAAATGAGTCTTACCACTGCCTCGGGAACCCACAATCACACCACCCCTCCCATAAAACTCCCCCTCACCCCAATCATCCACCAGTCTCACCGCCTCCTCGTTCAACGCGTGCTCTATGAAATCCGAACGACGCATATGACCAGAACGCTCCAAAGAAAATGCCAACTGCCTCCCCTTCAAATCACCAAATCCCTCACTCTTCTTCTTGTCGACCATACAGCCCGCTCCCTCGGTAATAACTGCCCAATAACCTCAAACACTCCCTCAAAACCAAAAATCCAGGTATCGCCAACAATATACCCCAGAATCCTCCAACAAATCCTCCCGCCATCAACGAAAATATTAACCACAGACCGTTCACATCAACTTCCTGACCTATCAACCACGGCTGCAACACAAATCCTTCCAAAAATTGTCCCACCGACAACAACGCCACAACCAAAACCAACATCAATACCCAATCTCCCCCTCCGTAAAATTGAAAAAATGTCAGAAAAATAACCAAAGTCGAACCCAACGCAAATCCTACATACGGCAATAACGACAACAACCCCATCACCAATCCCAACAAAACTCCAAAATAAACCCCCAATACACTCAAACCCACTCCGTAATAAAGTGCCGAGGCCAAACTCACACTCAACTGACCCCTCACAAATCCTGACAACTCCTTGTCAATCGAACGCGAAAAATCCAAAACAAAATCTCGATGCTTCAACGGAATCCAAGACTCTAACGACTCCATCACACGATCCCAGTCTCGCAAAAAATAAAATGTCGCAAAAGGCGACAATACCACCAACGACAACATGCCAAAAAATGCTCCCACACCACTCGCCAAACTCAATAACGACGACACCACAAGCCTCAAACCCTCAGACACATGCGTCTTCACCAATCCCACCACGTCCAACTCCAAGCGATCAGAAAGAAATAAAAACCTATCTCGCCACTGCTCCCACAACTCCTCTATACCCTCAAACAAATCAGGAAGCTTCTGGATAAACTGTACAAGCTCTCCCACAAATAACGGAAATCCTACCGTCAAAACAAAAATAACAAATATAAATACAAATACCGTCAGAAAAAATGAACCAAAACTACGACCCAATCCCCACCTCTCCTCAAGCCATACCACACAGGGACGCAACACATACGCAAGCACAAATCCAAATACAAACGGAAATAAAATACTCGAAAACCACCAAAACAAAAACATTACAACCAAAAATACACCCAACCATACCCACAAATCTCGACCGCCTCTCAAACTCTCCATCTCAACGCCTCACCAAAACTTCCTCCACACGCGAGAATAACTCCTCCCATCGAGAACCCGATCCTCCCTCGCGACGGAAAAGAGTAAAACGACCTCGGTACCTACCCAAGTGAGGACGATCCTTTCCCGAATACGACAAACCTACACCCAAAACTTCCATCGCAGAATCATTCTTCACCTCACCCCGCCTGTCCACCAACACATCTCCCTTAGGACTCACTATCTCAACCTGCCACATATCCCCTCTCTCCGTCCCCGCAACCAATGCAAAAAATCCCAAATGACTTCCTCCAAAATCTATACTCTCACGCCGCAAAAATCCATTCAACGCAGACCAAACACTCACATTCTCCGTATCCGAAAATCCAAGCTCAAACAACTCCGTACCACGATACAAAAAACGATCCAACGCCTCCTTATCAAAGCGACCATGCATCGACGTCACCTCATCCTCGCATCCCTCCTCCATAAAACGTCCAGAGTAAGGATCATACGGACGTGAATCCTTCAAAACCTCAAAATGCAAATGCGGATAGCCCGTCAAACCAGAAAACCCTAAACGACCCAACTCCTCTCCGCGACGCACAAACTGACCAGGCGACACACGCAACGACCCCTTCTTCAAATGTGCATACACCGTCTGCCAACCTCCACCGTGATTCACAACCACATAATTGCCCCACTCCACGCCCTCCTCTTGCTCCAAGCCCAAAAATGATGCCGGCATGTCAATATACCCATCCCTCCTCAACACAACCACACCATCTGCAGACGACATTACCTTCACAGAATCCTTCCACACCCGCGACACATCTCGCAAACCATAATCCGTTCCACGATGTCCGTCTTCACTCCGCGTACTGCACGCAAAATCTCCACCCCCTTCACCTCCCTTCATGTCCACAAACTGAACAATACGACACCCATCCGCCTCTCCACAATCCAACGGCAAAGAAAAACGAAAATCACTGCCCTCAGGAACCAATCCCACCTCTTGACTCAAACCCACAAACGGAAACAAGAGAAACAAGACAAATATATACAAAAACCTCCAGCAGAACGACATTCATCCTCTCTCTCAGTGCCTCACACTCCCAGAATCTCCCAAATCATGACGCAACTTCACCCTGTCAGGATAAAACGCCTCCAAAACCTCGTCCTCCTTCCACTCCACAGGATTCAATTTGCCATTCAACGCTTCCTTCAAAACCTCATCTATCGTCTCCACCGGCACTATCTCCAAAGGCTTCTTAATCTTATCAGGAACATCATCCAAATTCCTCATGTTCTCCTTCGGAATCAATACCTTCGTAATACCATACTGCAACGCCGCCAACAACTTCTCCTTCAAGCCCCCTATCGCCAAAACCTTACCCTGCAACGTCACCTCGCCCGTCATCGCCACATCATGCCTCACCGCTATGCCCGTCAATAACGACACTATCGACGTCACTATCGCTATACCCGCACTCGGACCGTCCTTCGGGACCGCTCCTTCAGGAACATGAAGGTGCACATCACGCTTTGCCAAAGTCCCCGGCAATATACCAAATGACGCCGCTCGATGCTTCACCAAACGCTCCGCTACCTCTATCGACTCCACCATCACCTCACCAAGTTTACCCGTCTTCGTCACACGCCCTCGACCCGGAATACCCACACTCTCTATCGACAAGAGATCTCCTCCCACTTCCGTCCACGCAAGGCCTGTTGAGAGCCCCACCGTATCTTGCTCGTGATTGCGACCAAACCTAAACGGCGGAACTCCAAGCATCTTGCGCAAGCGTAACGTCGTAATCTTGGGATCCACAGCTCCCTTACTCTCCTCCATATCCCACACCAACTTCCTCGCCAACTGCGAAAGCTGTCGCTCCAAATTCCTCACGCCCGCCTCACGCGTGTATTCCCGAATAATCTTCCTCAGAGCCCCGTCCGTCACAGACATCTCCCCCTCCTTCAGGCCATTCTCCTTCATCACCTTCTTTATCGTATGACGACGCGCGATCTCTATCTTATCCACCTCCGTGTAACCCGATATCCTTATCACCTCCATTCGATCCAAAAGAGGTCGCGGAATGTTCGTCGTATTCGCCGTCGTCACAAACATCACGTCCGACAAATCATAGTCCACCTCCAAATAATGATCATTAAACGTATTGTTCTGCTCGGGATCCAATATCTCCAAAAGAGCCGATGACGGATCGCCACGCCAATCAGAACCCAGTTTGTCTATCTCATCCAACAAAAACAACGGATTCGATGAACCCGCCTTCTTCATACCCTGCACAATCTTACCCGGCATCGCACCCACATACGTGCGACGGTGACCCCGAATTTCCGCCTCATCCCTCACGCCTCCCAGCGATATCCTCACAAACTTACGCCCCGTCGCCTTCGCTATCAGTGAACCCAACGACGTTTTACCCACGCCAGGAGGTCCCACAAGGCACAAGATCGGACTCTTGTTCGTCGACAAACGCTTCTGAACCGCCAAATACTCCAGAATCCGCTCCTTCACCTTGTCCGTGCCATAATGCTCCGCGTCAAGGCACTCCCGAGACTTCACCATGTCAGATTTCATACGCGTGTACTTCTTCCAAGGCAAGCCTCCCATCCAATCAAGATAATTCCTCACAACAGCCGCCTCCGCTGACATCGGTCCCATCGAACGCAACTTCTTCAACTCACCCTTCACCTTCTCCTTCGCCTCCTTCGTCAGCTTCATCTTCCCAAAAATCTTCTCCCACTTCTCCACCTCGTCCCCATCCTCCTCACTGTCCCCAAGCTCCTTCTGTATCGCCTTAATCTGCTCGTTCAAATAATACTCGTGCTGAGACTTCTCCATCTGCTTCCGCACACGCTGACGTATCTTGTTCTCCACAGAAATCAAATTCAATTCCTGCTGCGCCAATACACACAAACTCTCAAGACGCTCCGCCAAAGAATCCATCTCCAATAAACGCTGCTTCTCCTCTATCTTCGGAGACAAATGATGCAACACCAAATCCGCAAACTTCTTGTAATTGTCCGTGTGATTCTGTAACGCCTCCAAAGACTCAGACGATACCTTCCGACTCGCACGCGCATACTTCAAAAAATCAGGAAGCAACGTCCGAACCAACGACTGCAACTCATCCTCATCCGACTCCACATCCTCCAAAACCTCAACCCGAGCCATCCAACCCCCGTCTTCTCCCTCCTTCTCAAAATCTTTCACCCTCACACGATGAAGAGAACCCACCAATACCTTCACCGTACCGTCAGATAACGTCAAGTCCTGCAAAATCTTACCCACCGTACCCACCTCGTATAAATCAGAAAAATCAGGATCATCCACATCCGCATCCCTCTGCGTAAGAAGTACAACCTCTCGAACACCCTCCTGCGCCTTCTCCAACGCCTTCATCGTTCCAGAACGCCCTATAAACAATGTCGACACTATCCCAGGCAACAAAACTATATTCCGAAGAGGAATAACAGGATAACTCTTCTCTTCTCCCACCTTGTCTTCTTCGTCTTCCATAAACTTCTTCCTCAATCACAAATCCACCCCAGCCACCTCTTATCCTTTAAATCGTTACCCTTCGACCTTTCTTCAAGATGCTGTCTCTCTTTTTTCTGTTAAATACTCTCTCCTCCTCCTCAACCTCTCATATCCAAATACTAGCAGACTCATTTACCCTCCACAATACCTCTTGATTTCTATCTCTACCTATGCTACACTACGTGTCAGGTGGGGGTGTGCAAGAGGAATAACATAATTCTCATACCTCTGTGTCAGCCGTAGAGCGTGCTACAACACTAACTCTAAACATAGACAGAAGCAAATCTCAGTCGTGAAGTGTTCCCATAAAGAACTCCTCGCGTTTGTGTGACCACTTTCAATCGTCAGACAAAAACATGCCAGACGAAAACATGAAAGTGTCCTTCAAAAACAGATACGGGAAACCTTTCGCATGCTCCTCATCACACAATCACTCAAAAACAATTCGAGGAGCTACAATCATGACTGCGCTTAACGCTTCGCAATCACAAAGCGGAAACAAAAATACCGGGAAATTCCCCATCGGATCCTCCGTCGTCTACCCAAAACATGGCGTCGGCACCGTCGTCGGAATCCAAAAAAGCAATATTCATGGCACTTCCGTCGAACTCATGACCATCAGATTCGAAAAAGATCGCATGACTATACAAGTCCCCACTGAAAAAATGAATACTTCCGGCGTCAGACAAGTCGCTTCCCTCACAGAAATGGGTGAAGCCTTACAAACGCTCATCACCAAGAAAAAAACGCGACGCAAACTTTGGTCGCGACGCGCACAAGAATACGAAGCCAAAATCAATTCCGGCGAAATCACCGCTCTCGCAGAAGTCGTTCGCGACCTCTTCCGTAAAGTCGATCACGTCAATCAGTCGTACAGCGAACGGCAACTCTATCAAACCGCTCTCGAACGACTCGCTCGTGAAGTCGCGGCCGTACAGAGCATTGATGAAAAAACCGCTACAGAACAGCTCGAAACCATGATGTTCAAACAGCAGGCCTCTGCCGAAAACGAAGAAAATAAAGACGAAGATACTCAAGTCGCCGTTGCTTGACGCACTTTGAGATAACCATGCACGGTCTACCTCAACGCTCCATACCTCCCGGTTCTCGTCCCATCGCTTTGTCTTGAAGCTTTATGTATTCCTTTTCTGCCGTACGCAAACACGCAAGTTGTGCATTCAAAAGTCCCACTCTTGCATCACTGGAAACAACCTTGCACTCGTTCCGTATACGAGCAATCTGTGAAGTCAAAAAATCACGCACTTGATCCTTCGGACGATCCTTTACCGTCTTTTTCGGAGTCATATGGGATCTTGCCACACAGTCATAGGTGGACGGAGAAAAAACTGTCGGGAGGGTTTCCTCTGCTCCTCGGAGCTCCCTAAGAGCATTGGCTATGCTATGGGTTATCTCCGGATTATCCGGGTGGAGATGATGCCTCTCCGTATCTTTGAGAATGGTTCCAAAGACCTCTAGGACCAAATCCACATCCCTTCTTGCCTCTACATCTTTGAAAACCTTAATAAGGTTATGATCAGCCTTATCTACAATATCAAGATTGCGCGTGCTACGCCTTTCACGAAGAACCTTACGGGTATTCTTTATCAAGCCACCCTTTGCCATACTTCATCTCCACTGTGTCTAAGCGATACCCCACTTCTTTGATGAATTCACGACCGTCGTCGTGAAGCATGTCAGAGACAAAAGTATCAGGTGCATAAAACACCTGACGCCGTAAACGGTCGGCTTCTTCCTCATCTTCTGTAAAAACTATCCGACGAATAATTTCTTGGTTCTCCGTACTATAAACCATGCGTTCGATCTCTTCATCAATACGCTTGTCTTCTTCGGGCGTACGTCCTTCGGGAAGCCGAGTCAGTGCCTTGTAGCGTGTTTCAAGTTGTTCTACAATGTCCATCTTTCATCTCCTTGCTTTGAGGGGGGGGAGGGGTGCATGTTTCGCCATCATACACCGATCCGTTAGATTCCACGATGGCCACTGACAGGTCGCTACGCACCCTTCAGACCTTCAACCATCAAGCATCCCACAAAAAAAGACTCAGACCCAATATCAAGAGCCAGGCAGAGAACCCTCAACACCCTCCACAAAGAAATCCATTCCCAGCAACAGACCATCGTCCGCAACAGAACCCACAGGAACCTTCATCTCTCCATCTCGAGACTTAATCGGACCCGTAAAGGGATGAAGACGACCCGCCTTAATGTCCGCTACCGCCTTGTCCGCTACCTTCCTCACAGATGACGGAACCCCAGGACCATACGGTGCCATCTTCACCATGCCCGCTTCCAAGCCTCCCCACGTGTCACTCGACTTCCAGCTTCCGTCCATCACCGCTTTCACGCGCGATACATAGTAAGGTCCCCAAACATTCTCTATAGCCGTCAAATGTGCATCCGCACCAAAACTACTCATGTCACTCGCCTGACCAAACGCATATACACCACGAGACTCCGCCGTCTGTACAGGGGCCGGAGAATCAGTATGCTGCAAAATCACATCCGCTCCTTGATCTATCAACGCCTTCGCCGCATCCGACTCCTTGCCAGGATCAAACCACGAATTCACCCACACCACCTTCACACGCATGTCAGGATTTATCTTCCGTGCCGCAAGTATCGTCGCGTTAATTCCCCTCACAACCTCAGGAATAGGAAATGATGCCACATAACCCATCACGCCACTCTTCGATACATGACCCGCTATCAAACCCAATACATGACGTCCCTCATAGTAACGCGCATTGTACGTCGATACATTCTTCACACGCTTAAAGCCCGTCGCATGTTCAAACTTCACATGCGGATACCTCTTCGCCACCTTCAACGTCGGATTCATATAACCAAATGACGTCGTAAATATCACATCATGGCCACTCGACGCCAACTGCTCTATAACACGCTCAGAATCACCTCCCTCAGCCACGCTCTCAACATACGTCGTCTCCACCTTGCTGCCCAGCATCTTCTCCAAATACTCTCGACCCTTGTTGTGCTGATACGTCCAACCATGATCCCCTATCGGACCCACATACACAAAACCCACCTGAAGCGTATCTCCAAACGCCACGCCCATCAATCCAAATCCCAAAATCAATAAACCACAAAATCTTGTCAAAATAACCCTCATAACCATCATTCCTCCTTACTGCCTCGCTCTTTTTATACCCAAAACCCATAACCCCAATACTCACACAAAAATAATACCTTTACAAGAAATCTTTTTAACTCAATCCGCAAAAAATAACCGCCCCAAACTTCTCGGTGACTTCTGGAATATCGAACGCTTCGACATCACCACCAATACCAATACCGTCGCCAAATACGGAAACATCGTCATGTACTGTGCCTGTATCCCAAGACCAAACGCCTGCACATTCAACTGTATAATCGCTATACCCCCAAATAATAATGCTCCCCACAATACCAAAATCGGACGCCACGCCGCAAATACCACCAACGCCAACGCCACCCAACCTCGACCCGCAACCATGTTCTCAACCCATAACGGCGTGTAGATCACAGACAAATAACCTCCCCCGAGTCCCGCCATACCCCCTCCAAACATAATCGACAACATCCGTACCTTCACAACCCTTATCCCCAACGAATGTGCCGCTTCCGCATTGTCTCCCGTCGCACGAACAACAATGCCAGCCCGCGTCTTAAACAAAAACCACGACACCAAAAATGGACTCAACAAACTCAAATATACAACATAGTTGTAATCAAACAACACACGACCCAATACCGGAATATCCCTCAAAAAATCAGGAAACAAAGACGGAAAACCCAAACCCGAAAATCCCACAAAATCTCTACCTATCAACGCACTCAAACCCAAACCAAATATCGTCAAGGACAATCCACTCACAACCTGATTAATCAACAAATATTGCGTGAAAAATCCAAACAATAACGACAACAACATCCCACACACTATACTCGCCAATAAACCCAAATCCGCACTGCCCGATATATGCGCAACCGCAAATCCTCCCACCGCTCCCATCGCCATCATTCCCTCTACTCCCAAATTCAAAACTCCAGAACGCTCCGTCACAACCTCTCCAACGCCCGCAAAAATTAACGGACACGAAGCCGTCACTATCGTCACCAATCCCGATATCAATATCTCTTCCATCTCTCTTCTCCCTAACGACGCCACACCAAACGGTAACTCTCAAGCGTCCGACATGCCAACAAAAATAACAACAACGCTCCCTGAAATACTCCCGTCACCGCACTCGGCATGTTCATCGCTATTTGCGCATTCTCCCCCCCTATATACGTCAACGACAGTACCAACGAACCCACTACCACGCCCAACGGGTGAAGTCCTCCCAAAAATGCCACAATAATACCCGTAAATCCATAACCAGGCGATACCACAGGGACCAACTGTCCCAAAGAACCAGAAACCTCAAACGCTCCCGCAAGACCCGCAAAACCACCCGAGATCAAAAAACTTATCACCACCATCTTCTTCGGATCCACTCCCGCATACAACGCAGCCCGAGAAGAACCTCCACACACATTCATCCAATAACCCAAACGATGACGACTCATCACCAACCACAACAAAAATGCCAAGACCAACATCACCACAAATCCCCAGTGAAGACGTGTCCCCTCCCACAAAATCGGAACCAACGACGAATCACTAAACAGTCTCGACTCCGGAAAGTTATACCCATCCGGATCCCTCAAAGGACCATGCACCATCGCACTCAAAAATAATCCCGCAACATACGTCAACATAAGACTCGTCAGAATCTCACTCGCACCAGACCACGTCTTCAATAACGCAGGAATCAAGCCCCACAACATCCCTCCCAGCACACCCCCCAACAAAACCAATACCAAAACCCAAAATCCCTCCACCTCATAAAAATACAACGCCACCACAGAACCTCCAAGAGCCCCCATCAGCAGTTGTCCCTCCGCCCCTATGTTCCAAATTCCTGCCCGAAAACCAAAAGATAAGCCAAGACCACACAACGCAAGCGGAATCGCCTTCAACAACAATTCACTCCAACCCCTCAGACTCAATAAAGGATCCAAGAAAAAAACTCCAAGACCTTCCAGCACAGGCAATCCCAATACCCAAAACATCACTCCACCAAAAACCCACATCACAAATACCGCAAAAAAAGGCGATAACCACAACATCAGCCTCGAACCTTCCTCCCTCGGCTTCAAAATCAACATAACTTCACTTCCTCCGCAAAATCTTTATCCAAACCCCCCATCAATAAACCGACCTCCTCCTCCTTTATCTCCCCCGTCGGGTAAAACTTCGACATACAACCCTCACTCAAAACACCCAGTCTATGTGTCAATGTCATCAGTTCATCCAGCTCTTGCGATACCAGAATAATTCCACACCCCTCACGTGCCAAATCTATAAGATAACCATGAATCAATGACGCCGCTCCCACATCAAGTCCCCATGTCGGCTGCATCGCTATCACCAACTTCGGCCTCTGCTTCAATACACGACCCATCACAAACTTCTGCAAATTGCCTCCAGACAAACTGCTCGCTTGATGATCCACTCCAGGACACCTCACATCATATTCCTTCACAATACCTTCCGCAAAATCCCTCGCCTTATCCTTCTGCAACCAAGAACCTCTCCACAATCCCTCATAAGAATCCGAACCCAAAACCCCATTGCCCACCAAATCAAAATTCAAAAGTGCACTGTGACCTTGTCGATCCTCAGGTATATAACCCATCCCCATCCTCCGACGACCCACCACTCCGATACCGCCAACCTCCTCGCCAAAAAATTTAATCAATCCCCCCTCTTCCAACAAAACCTCTCCGCTCAAAACCGAACCCAACAAATCTTGACCATTCCCCGCCAAACCCGCTATACCCACTATCTCTCCAGACCTCACCTCCATATGCACATCACGCAGTCTCACCCCATACTCAGGACGCAGATCACAATTAACACCCTCCATCGACAAAACCACATCACTACCCACATCCCACTTCACCAATCCTTCACGCGTACGCTTCTCATATGAACCTCCCATCATCTTCGACGCCATCAAAACCGCCTTCTCCTCCTTCGGAACCACACGTGCCACAACCTCTCCATGACGCATAATCGTCGCCTCGTCACACATCTCTTCCACCTCCGCCAAGCGGTGCGATATGTACAAAATACCACAACCTTCCCCCGCCAAACGCACCAATACCTCTATCAAGCGATCCGCCTCCTGCGGCGTCAATACAGACGTCGGCTCGTCCATGATCAATAACTTCGGATTCTGTAACAAACATCTCACGATCTCTACACGCTGACGCTCGCCCACCGTCAAACTGTACACATCCTTCTTCGGATCCACCTCCAGACCATAAATCTCCGATACCCTCTTTATCTCCTCGTCCACCTCGCCCTCATGCCAGTCAGGCGGGAGACCCAACACCACATTCTCAGAAACCGTCAACGCATCAAAAAGTGAAAAATGCTGAAACACCATACCTATACCCAAACGACGTCCCTCCAAGGGAGAGCGTATCTTCACAGACTCTCCCTCCCACGCGATCTCTCCCTCATCCGGCCTCACCACACCTCCCATCATCTTCACCAAAGTACTCTTACCCGCTCCGTTTTCTCCCAAAAGTCCATGGATGCATCCCTTCTTCAAATCCATGTCCACCTTCCAACATGCTCGCTTCGCCCCGTAACTCTTACTCAAACCCCGCAAACTCAGCACCGTCGAATCCATCATCAATACTCCCTACGACCCTCGTCTTGATGCCACAAATCCATCACCACCCTCGCTTCCGAATCCTCCATCTTCAAAAGCCTCACACGACGTTCCTCAAAAGGCTTCGCAAGTTCCTCATAAAACACAGCATCGTCAAAGCCTACCCGCGCAGCATCATGACGATCACACGCATAATAAACCTTGTCTATCCTCGCCCAAAAAATCGACGCCAAACACATCGGACACGGCTCACAACTCGCATACAACTCACAGCCCTCAAGCGAAAAATCCCCTAGCCTCTTACACGCATCCCTCAACGCCACCACCTCTGCATGAGCCGTCGGATCATTCGTGCCCACCACCATGTTTCCACCACGACCCACAATCTCACCATCCTTCACAACCACCGCACCAAACGGTCCTCCAGCCCCACTCTCCACAGACTCCTTCGCACACGCCACCGCCTCCCTCATAAAATCATCATTCATCTCGACTCCTCCTGCAACAATTCCGCCCACACCGCTATCGCAACTTCCGCCGCATTCCTCTCTTTCCCTCTCACCCCCTCCAATCCCAAAGGAGAACGCAAGCGATGCAACTCATCCCCCAAACCATCCCTCGCCAGTCGATGACGAAATCTCGCCGCCTTCGTTTCACTCCCTATCAATCCCACATAACCAGAACCCTTCGTTCTCAATACTTCACTCACAATCTCATAATCCCTCTCATGCGAATGAGTCATCACAAGTACACAACTCCTCTTGTCCATCTCCTCGCCTCCTATGTAGCCTAACACATCAGACTCATAGATACACCCCTCCTCTCCCTCATATTCTCTCCGCTCGTCCACCAACACAACACGCCAGCCCAAACCCTCAGACTTTCGTGCTATCATCCGACCCACATGACCACCTCCAAAAATCCATATCTCGCGACAATCATCCAACAGAGACATATTCACCATTCCCCCCAGAGCCTCATTCCCCACACGTGGACCTCCATCTCCCAAATGCAAAAAATTTCCCTCACACCACCAATCCGCACCCTCCGTCACATGCTGCCACATCACCTCAACCCTACCTCCACAACACTGACCCAAGTCAGGACCCAGAATTTTCTCCTCACACACATACGAACCCCGCCTCCCATCCAGAATTTCCTCCGCAACACCTTGAGCCCAATACTCCAACTCTCCCCCCCCTATACTCCCATCCATTCCCCCATCC
>CAKMZR010000015.1 GCA_929200455.1 uncultured Alphaproteobacteria bacterium
CGTCCTTCTTCATAGCCTCACAGATGCCCTCTACGGACTCACCGCTTCCGGCGACATAGGATGCCATTTCCCTCCCTCAGACCCTCAGTGGAAAAATGCCGACTCCTCCATCTTCCTAGAACACGCCCTCCACACGCTTTGCTCCCATCACGGCTCTCTTTCCCATATCGACATCACCCTCATCGCAGAAACGCCCAAAATCTCACCTCATGCTCTTGCCATCCGTTCATCCCTTGCGGCACTCTGCCATCTCCCCCTCGATTCCATCTCCCTCAAAGCCACAACCACCGAAGGCCTAGGCTTTACAGGGAGAAAAGAGGGAATCGCTTCTCTTGCCCACGTTTCCGCTTCCTTCCTCTCTCCCAACCCATAAAAATCACATGTCTCTCCACCTTTCCATCCCTCCGCTGCTCTCTTCAGCAACGTCCATCCAACGCATCGCTTTCATCTGTGCATCCCTCGGCTTTGTCGGGTGTGTCCGCCCTTGGTCCGGCACTTGGGGAACCCTCGTCGCTTTCCCTTTCGCCGTCGCTGCTCTCTACTTCCTAGACCCCCTCCACTACCTCTTCCTCACATCTGCACTTCTTCCCATCGGACTCCTTTCTACTCATCTCATCCTTACCCAACCCAAAGAAGACCCCCACTATGTCGTCATTGACGAAGCTCTCGGAATCTATCTCACACTCGCTTTTCTCTTGCCTTTCCCTCCATCTGTTATCACCCCCCTTCTCGCTTTCGTTCTCTTTCGCCTGTTCGACGGACTCAAACCGTTTCCCGTCGGCCTCATAGACAAAAAGGTTCACGGGGCTTGGGGCGTCATGATGGATGACGTCGCAGCAGCTCTCATGGCAGGAGCTATCCTCGTCCCCCTCGCCATCCTTCACGTAAACGTCTCATCATGACTTTCTCTCCACAAGACAACCGACTCTCATGTACCCTCCTCGCCCTTTGCCGTAAACACCGCTACACCCTCACAGGTGCAGAATCATGCACCGGCGGACTCCTTAGTGCCCTCATCACAGCAACCCCAGGTGCTTCCGATGTCTTTTCATCCGCTTTCATCACTTACTCCTACAACGCCAAAACAAAACTTTTGGACGTTCCCTCCTCCCTACTCCAACTCAGAGGAGCCGTAGATGGTCAAGTCGCAAAGAGTATGGCCGAAAATGCACTCAAAAAAGATCATGCCCAACTCGCTTACGCCATCACAGGCGTTGCAGGACCCAAATACTCAGAAAGACGACCCGCAGGACTCGTTTTCATTGCCACCGCCTCCACCTTCTCTCCCTCTTTCGTCCGCCCCTTCCGCTTCCACGGAAACCGTCAAGACGTCAGAATCGCCGCCGTGCGTCAAACACTCACCCTCCTCATCCAAACCATCATCAACCACGACGCATAATCAATATATCAGCAAAACCCAAAATCCGTTCCCGACTCTCTTCAGACCAACCCACCACAAGACCCGCCAAATCCTCACGCTTCTGTCTCAACTCCTCCCGGGGAGACTCCATAAAATCATAACACGTCACCTTGCCCTCATCTCGACCCTTACCCTTGCCCGTTTCTTCATCCTCGCCCTCCACATCCAAAATATCATCCACCACCTGAAAAATTTCTCCCAAACACAGTCCCACCGCTCGAAGCTCTTTACAACCCTCAAGACTCACTCCCCCCACAATCCCACCGCTCTCAAGACTACACGCCATCAGCTCTCCCGTTTTCAAACGCTGCATCCTACGCAGAGTCTCCACATCCCCAATCTCTCCCCCGACATCCATCGCTTGTCCTCCCACCATGCCCCGATAACCACAACTTCGCGCCATCACAGAGACCAAAGCCCTCGCACGAGAATCAGGCAAGGATACTCCCGACAGCACCTCAAATGCCAAAGTCAAAAGACCATCCCCACACAAAATAGCCGTCGCCTCATCATACGCCTTGTGCACCGTAGGACGGTGGCGTCGCCAGTCATCATCGTCCATCATCGGCAAATCATCATGCACAAGCGAATAGGCATGCAACATCTCTACCGCCATCATCACATCAAGACGACCCTCTGCAACCCCCTCCCCATCAGCACGCGAAAACCTCACACCCTCAGAAACAAGAAACGCTCGAACCCTCTTGCCGCCATCGCACGCATACTTCATAGATTCCCTAAGACGACCCAACGCCCCCTCATCCGCGTCTCCAGAAAAATAATGAGACAGGTGCTCATCTACCTCTCTTGCGACCCGCTCCAGTTCTCGAACCAGTAAAACCCTCTCTCCCTCATCACCCGTCATGCTTGCCCGCCATACCCTCCAAGGGAACCGCCTCCAACTTACCGCCCTCCACGTCCAATCTCTCTATACGCTCCTTTGCAGACGAAAGCTTACTCTCCGCCCAACTTTTCAACAATGAACCATACTCATACGCCCTTATCGAATCCTCAAGTGCAACATCCCCACGCTCAAGCTCCACAACCACACGCTCAAGCTCCTCCATCGCTTCCTCAAAACTCATACCCTCCACATCCAACTTGCTCTTCACTTGTACCATCTATCGCACTCCCAAATGACTCCGTACCATACCCACCACATCGTCAAACATTTCTACACTCAATCGACCCGTCGAAATATTGTAACGCGAACAATGATAACTATCAAACATCTTCAATCCACCCACATCGTGACATGCTCCATGAGAAAATGGGTAATCTACCAGTCTCTCTCCCATCGCACGCAAAAAACTTTCATGCGATACCCGACCAAGACACAAAACCACTCCCAAACTCTTCATCCTTTCCAATAAACCTTCTAGATAATAACGACAGCGGCGAAGTTCTTCGCCCTTCGGCTTGTTCTCTGGCGGCAAACAATGTACCGCATTCGTAATACGCGTGCCTATAAGACGCAAGCCATTCTCACGCTCTTCACGATAGGTCCCTTCGGCAAACCCATGCTTTATAAGACTCGGATACAATACCCGACCCGCTCCATCTCCCGTAAAAGGAACGCCCGTTCTGTTCGCTCCACGAAGGCCAGGGGCCAAGCCCACTATCAACAACTCCGCTTCCATCCCACCAAAATCTTCCACAGGGGCGTTCAAAAAATCAGGATGCTTCCTCGCGTTCTCCTTCCGAAACGCCACAAGACGCGGGCAAAGAACACACCCACTCACTGAAAACATCAAACCTCTCCCATCCGCTCACCAAAACCCCCCAAATCCTCATCCTTCCTCACATCACAAATATGACCCTCAACCGCAACAGATTCCTTCAATTTGCTTCGCAGTTTGCTCCGCAAATCATCAATCGGTATTGTCTTGCCATTTTCCTCGTCCACGTGCCAATAACGCCAACCATTGCAACTCGGCTTGCCTTGCACCAAGGCTCCTATCTTGTGTATAGAACCATGGTGATCCCCCATCTTTATCGAACCATCCGCTTGAACCTCCGCCTTATAACGCTTGCAATCGCTCACTATCTCCACGCCCGCACGCAACCAGCCCGTTTCCACCAAATGTCCAAACGGTATCTGCTTCTCCTTGCGACGCGTTGGAGTCGTCGTGATCTCCGCGTCCCCAGTCGGAGGCACAATCTCCTTCAAACGCTTCTCCCCCCACTTAATATACTCTCCACTCCTATCAATACCCACATAGTGACGACCCGTCTTCTTCGCAACCGCCGCCGTCGTACCCGTTCCCACAAAGGGATCCAATACCACATCACCGGGAAGACTCGTTCCCAAAAGTATTCGGTACAGCAATGACTCAGGCTTTTGCGTCGGGTGAACCTTATGACCATCCCCGTCCTTCAAACGCTCTCCACCCGTGCAAAGAGGAAAATACCAATCACTCCTCATCTGAATACCCTCGTTCATACTCTTCAAGGCATCATAGTTAAACTGATAACGACTCTTCTCAGAACGTGACGCCCACAACAAAGTCTCGTGTGCATTCGTCAGGCGTCGACCCAGAAAATTAGGCATCGGATTGTTCTTCACCCACACCACATCATTCAATATCCAATAACCCAAGTCTTGCAGGATCGAACCCAAACGGTAAATATTATGGTACGAACCCATAACCCACAGTGAACCGTCCGCCTTCAACAAACGCCTCGCCGCCTTCAACCAACGACGAGAAAACGCATCATAAGCCCCAAAACTCTCAAAACTATCCCAATCCTCATCCACACCCATAACCTTCGACGTGTCCGGACGCTCCAAAGAACCTCCCAACTGCAAATTATAAGGCGGATCCGCAAAAACTAAGTCCACACTCCCCTCAGGCATAGACTCCATCAATTCACAACAATCTCCCTCTATCAGACGATCACCATAACAACCCAATAAATGCTCTCTCGATTCTTCGCTCATTCTTATTCTTCCTCTTTCTCAAAATCTCCCTCTTAAAGAGATGCAACCTTGTACCCACCAAGAATCAAAAAGGCAAGACTTATCTCTTCCCCGTCACCGATCCCATATAAGACGCCACGTCCAACATCCGACAAGAAAATCCCCACTCATTGTCATACCACGCCAGAACACGCAACATCTTGTCTCCCACCACCTTACATTCCGACAAATCAATAATAGAACTACGGGAATCCGTAATAAAATCACTCGAAACCAAGGGCTCGTCGGTCACGCCCAATATACCCTGCCACTCTTTCCTCCCAGAGGCTTCGCGCAAAGATTTTCGGACAATCTCCTCCTCCACATCCTCACGGCACTCAAAAACCACGTCCACCATCGATACATTCACCGTCGGAACCCGCACAGCCGCTCCGTCAATCTTACCCGCAAGGTGCGGCAGTACAAGACCCACCGCCCTCGCAGCTCCCGTAGAAGTCGGAATCATATTCAAAGATGCCGCACGACCGCGACGCCAGTCCTTATGGCGACCGTCCACCGTAATTTGATCATTCGTCATCGCATGAACCGTAGTCGCAAACCCAGAACGCACGCCCCACAAATCATCCACCACCTTCACAACCGGTGCCAGACAATTCGTCGTGCAGGAACCGTTCGATACCACCTTCGACAACCTATCAAAAGAATCATGATTTACACCGTAAACTATTGTCGAATCAGCTTCTTTCGCAGGCGCAGAAACCAAAACATACTCCGCACCAGACGACAAATGACGAGACGAACCCTCCTTGCTATTAAAAGCACCCGTACATTCAAGAACCAAATCCACTCCCAAATCTCCCCACGGCAAACGCTCAGGCTCCCGCTCAGAAAAATACGCCACCCGATGACCTTCCGATCCCAAAAATAAGCACCCATCCCCTCCAGAAATCTCTCCGGAAAAACGACCATGAACACTGTCGTACTTCACCATATGGACTGTCTGCTCCACACTCGCCGTACCATTCACCGCCACACACTCAAGACCAGAATAATAACCGCCTCCTGATGCCAATAACCTCAACACCAAGCGACCAATACGCCCACAACCATTCAATGCAACCTTCATCCCCTCAATACCTAATCCCTTCTCCCCAAAAGACGCTTGTGCAACCTCTGCTGTGAAACCGCTATCTTCTCACGCTCCTCATTCGAGATCGCCTTGTCAAACCCCTTCATCGAAGACCAACCCTCCCCCATCATCATCCTCATCGAATTCCTCATCATCTCCTTGTTCATCTCGTAAACCTTGCGATTCATATTGCCCACATCCTTCAACGGATTCATAAGACTATGCGACAAAAAATTATCCGGCATGTCATCAAACAAACTGTCCAGATAATGCTCAAATCCTCGCGTGCTGTCCTCAAACGTCCGTATAGATTGTTCCAAAAAACGAGGCAAAAGAAAATGATTCACTCCGTTCCCGTAAAGACTGATCAAACTCCGCAAAAAACTCAACGGCAAAAGCGAATTCTCATCCTTACCCTCGGCATCAAGGATAATCTGTGTCAATACCGTTCGGGTAATGTCTTCACCCGTCTTCGCCTCACGAACCACAACATCCTTACCTTGGCGAATCATTTCCGCCACATCATCGTGCACTATGTATTCACTCAAAGTTGTGCAGTAAAGGCGACGATTCGAATACTTGCGAATCTCTATGCAATTCTCATCCTCACCACCACCTCCAGACTCCTGAGAACGAGAAGAATTCAATAACACCTTATCCTTATCTTTGCCCTTATCCTTGCCCTCACGCGATGCCTTACCCCTCTTCAAAGGACGAACCTTCTTCGTATCTTCAACCTCAACAACGCCCAAACCCTCATCCGTTCCTTTCCGACTTTTGCCCACACTCTCTTCCAACGCTTTACGAACCATCTTCTTCGACTCTACTTCTTCTTTTGTTTTATATTCCAACAACAACGGCACTCAGAATACCAGATCAAATTCAATACATGCATAACTGCACGCATATCCAAATTATAAGCTTCCTTCTCTTATACCCTTACCGCTTGATTGTTTATACTACAATCAGTTATAATCTCCAAGTGACTTATTCCGTCATTTCGTATGTATTCCCACCACCCGTATGTACTCCCACACAAACATTCTTTACTCTATGACTTCTTCTCCTTCTCCTCGCGTGGCTCTTTTTGTAACCTGCCTCGTCGATGTGTGCAGACCTTCCGTCGCTTTTGCCGCTCTTCATCTCCTAGAAGCATCAGGAGCTCGCGTGTCCGTCGTGCAAAACCAAACTTGTTGCGGACAAATCGCCTATAACGCCGGGGACAGGAACTCCGCAATCTCCATCGCAAAACACACCATCAAACTCTTCGATCACGTCGACTATATCGTCGCTCCCAGCGGATCTTGTGCCGCTATGCTCAAACTTCACATTCCAGAACTCCTCAAAAAAAATCCAAAAGAAGAAGAAAATGCAAAAATCTTCGCCAAAAAATGCTGGGAACTCACAGACTTTCTCGTTCAAGTCCAGAAATTTCACCTCCAAAGCAAACCTTCGTCTTCCTCAAAAGAAATCATCGCATACCACGACTCCTGCTCAGGGCTGCGGGAACTCAACATACACCACCAACCCAGACTCCTCCTCGAAGCCTACCACAAGACCCCCGTCTCTCCCCCGGATAACCAAAGATGCTGCGGATTCGGTGGAAGCTTTTGCGTCACCTGTTCCGATGTCTCCGCAAAAATGGCCGACGACAAAATCGATGCCGTCCACAATACCCAAGCCCAAAGACTCGTCGGCGGCGATCTCGGCTGCCTCTTGCATATCGCCGGCAGAATGCAACGCAAAAACATACCCCTAAAAGTCGACCATATCGCAGAAATCCTTTCTCGATCTCTCGGGCCTCACCCTCATGTCCCCACCACAGGAATCGCATAAATTATGTCTGCCCAAACAAAACACTTAGGCTTCATCAAAAACAGCCAAACTTCCACCAAAAATCAATCCCTCGCTCAAGCCATGTCCTTGCTCGATGCCGGACTCATGCTCAAACGAAAAAAAGCCGTCAACGCCGTCGAAAACTATCAAGAACTCAGAACACGTGCAACCGCCATTCGACAACATACCCTCGAACATCTCGATGTCTATCTCGACATGTTCGCCCAAAATGCAGCCAAAAATGGCTCCGTCGTACACTTCTGCGAAACCGCATCTCAAGCTCAAAGCACCATCCTCAAACTCTGCAAAACATACAACGCCAAAAATATTGTCAAAGGAAAATCTATGGTCACAGAGGAAATCCAACTCAATGACCTCCTTGCACAAAACAATATCCAAGCTCTCGAAACTGACCTCGGCGAATACCTCGTCCAAATTCGCAAGGAAACGCCAAGCCATATCCTCGCTCCCGCCATTCACATCACACAAAAAGAAGCAGAAAATACCTTCCGTACACACCACACCTCAAGAAATCCTGACAGAACCTTCTCAGCACCAGAAGACCTCGTCAATGAGGCTCGGGAAGAAATCAGAGAACACTACTTCAACGCCGAGATCGGAATCACAGGAGCAAACTTCCTCATCGCTTCAGAAGGTTCTAGCGTCATCGTCACCAACGAAGGCAATGGCGACCTCTCCCAACATATCCCTCCCGTGCACATCGTCGTGAGCAGTATCGACAAAATCGTCCCCGACATGCCGGATATGCTCGCCCTCCTCCGAGTTTTGGGCCGCTCGGCAACAGGACAAGAAATGTCCGTCTATACCACCCTCTCCTCAGGAACAAAGCGTCAGAACGACCCGGATGGCCCCCAAACTTCACACATCATCATCCTCGACAATGGACGGAGCGATCTTCTGCAACAAGAAGAAACTTCCCATATGCTTCGCTGTATTCGCTGTAGTGCTTGCATCAACCATTGCCCCGTCTACAGAGCCTCTGGAGGACACGCGTATGACTCCCCCTACGTCGGCCCCATGGGAATCATTGTCTCACCCGCCCTCTCCTCTCTCCATACCCATAAAGACCTCCCCTTCGCCTCATCCCTATGCGGAACTTGCGTCGAAGTATGCCCCGTCTCCATCCCCCTCACAAAACTCATCCGATTTTCTAGGGAACAAACCTTCGCCCAACGACTCAATCCCGTCTCTTCTCGACCCTTCCTCATCGCTTTCCAGTTTATAGCCCTCCGTCCATCCCTCTACCGCTTGATCTCGTCTTGTGCCGCCTTCTTTCTCGCTTTACTCCCAAAAAAACAACACCGACTCTCTCACATACCCTTCCTCAAAGGTTGGTTCGCTCATCGCAACTTCCCACAGTCTCAACGCCAAACCTTCCAATCCCTTTGGAAACAATACCAAAAATCAAAATCATCCTCATGACAACTTCCCCTCTTTCTCTCTCCATCACAAAACGACTCAACGCCCTTGGGGCCTTTGGCAAAAACTCCAAAGAATCGCGTTACAGTCAGGTCTTGAAATATCTCAAGCACAAAAACCCTCCCGTCACGCCCTCCTACATCCATTCCGCAGAAACCATACCCCTCTTTTGCGAAAAAGCTCAAAAAGCCGGTGCCTCGTGCCATCATGCCCAAGACATCCACGCCATCCCTAACATCATCGAACACAACATCATCAAACCTCAGAAAAAACATATTACCCTTCATGCTCCCTCCTTGCCGTGGCTCTCTTCACTTGAGTGGAAACCCTCCATCCTCCTTTCTTCAGAAAAACCTCACATCAATTCCGTTTGGGGACTCTCTTGTGCCTTTTCCGCCGCTGCAGAAACCGGAACACTCTTCGTCGGATCCTCGCCATCCATGCCCATAGCACTCAACTTCATACCAGAAAAAAGTATCGTCATCCTCGATACTTCCACCCTCCATCTCTCCCTCGAAGAAGCCGCCGTCATCGCAAACGCTTCCCAACCTCGCGCACTTTCTTTGGTGACCGGGCCCTCTCGCACCGCAGACATCGCCCAACAGCTTGTCATGGGGGCCCACGGACCCAAAACACTTGACATCATCCTCGTACCCAACCTCAACCCCTAACATTCACCCAGGAGATAACTCTTATGATTGCACCATCCCAAAACACCCCATCCCAAAACGCACCTTCCTCGGAAACGCCCCCTCCAGATGACGAACCCTCGCGGTCTCACCACAATACCCTCGATACCAGACTCCTCGAAATGCTCGTATGCCCCCTCACCCGAAAACCCCTAGAATACAATCACGAAACTCAAGAACTCATCAGCAAAGCCGCAGGACTCGCATACCCCATCGTCGACGGCATACCCATCATGCTCGTCGAAAAAGCAAGAAACCTATAATCACTTCTCCTTGTCACGCAAAAAACTACGAATAGCACGACCCGTCACATAACTCACCATCAGCAATATCACCACTCCAACCATCGGCACCGTAAGCCACTGCCACAAAGACGGCATCACATCCCCCCTTATCACCGTGTCTATGTCGTCGCCCAAAAAGATCAATACACCAAATACCAAAAAAAAACATAAACCCATCCCTAGAAGCGTCCCGTACAAACCAAGACGCAACGCTCGCCGCCGAAATACGCGTATCACCAAATCATCATGGGCTCCCACAACTTGCATAATGTCCACCACGTCCAAGTGATTCACCATACTTGCTCGTGCCAACAAAAACACGATCACCCCCATCGCTCCCATCATCGACAACACCACAATCACACACAAACTCTGTATACCACGAAACAATATAAGCAATTGCCTTTGCCAAAGACTCCGATCATTCAATTCCACATCCGGGTCTATCTTCTCTATCGCTCCGCGTAAACGCTCTAAGTCCACACGACCGCCCTCCAGCAACAACACATGAACCATCGTCGGCAAGGGCACAAAATCAAAAATATCTCCGTTCGAAAACCAAGGCTGAAGTATCTCTTTCACCTCTCCCGATGACAACTTCTCAACCCGAGCCACTCCAGGCGTGCGAAGCAACTCCTGCAAAAGTCTATTCACCTTCTCCTCCTCCCTATCCGGAGACAACCGAATATCAGGCGGAATATGCACCGTCACACTCCCACTCAACGAAACCTCCCATTCGTCAAGAATATTGTTCAATACAAAACCTATCACCACCGCCAGAGTCGCTATAAATACCAAAAGTGACAGCGTATACGGTGCATAACGAGAACTCGCATCACTCTGTAACGGGAAAAATATACGACGACCATTCCTCATCCTAGGGAAGCCTCTTCAGTGGCGTCAAATATCCATCCTTCAACAAAAGTACCGGCTTGCCCGATGCCTCCATCAAAGGACGGTTATGAGTCGCTATCAATACCGTCGTGCCACGGCGATTCAATTCCTCAAAAAGATAAAAAAGTCTTGTCGCCGTCGCATCATCCACATTGCCCGTAGGCTCATCCGCTATCAACAAATGAGGATTGCCTATCACAGCCCTCGCTATCGCTACTCGCTGCTTCTGACCTCCCGACAACATCGGCGGATAACTACCCGCCTTGTCCTTCAACCCCACCCAATCCAAAAATTCACTCACCTGAGCCCTCAACATCGTCTCACTGATCTTATCATCCCGAACCCTCAACGCCAACGCAACATTGTCAAAAACCGTAAACTGATTAATAAGACGAAAATCTTGAAACACTACCCCTATCCGACGCCTTATCACCGGCAGTTCATCTCGAGATATATCGTACACATCCCGACCAAAAAGCCTCATATCTCCACGTGATGGACGCTCGTCCATGTACAACAAACGCAAAAATGACGACTTGCCCGCACCACTCACCCCAGACACAAACCAAAACATACCTCGCTCAATCACACAATTAATATTCGAAAGAACTTCAGGTCCTGCTTGATAACGCATGCATACATTATCCATTTCAATAAGAGACATAAGCGAATACCAAACTCGTTACAATAAAATTTCACACCGCTCTAGTTATATCAGGTATCAGAATATAGGCAATATCACGAGCCCTTTTTATCGTTAAACTTGCTCTTCTTCTTTCAATATGCTAGAAGTACAAGCCGAAGGGTAGATAGCTTTGTGTTTGCATCCAAAGCCGTTTTGTCGAATAAACTCGGTTGCCTACACCCCAAGCTTCCCAAGACGTTCACAGACCTAAACCAAAGGAGAGTTCATCATGAAAAGAAGAGATTTTGTCACCACATCCGCTCTCGGAGCGACCGCAGCTCTTGCTGCTGTTTCGTCCTTTCCCACACCGGCCCTGTCTCAGAACAAAAGAGTGTTGCGTCTCGTCACCACTTGGCCCAAAGGATTTCCCGGACTCGGAACAGGAGCTCAGCGTTTTGCAGACCGCGTCACCAACGCTACAAACGGCCGACTCACCGTCAAGCTGTTCGCCGCAGGAGAATTGGTCCCCCCCTTCGAGTCCTTCAACGCCGTCATGAGCGGAACCGCCGACATGTACCACGGAGCCGATTACTACTGGGTCGGAAAATCTAAAGCTTACGCATTCTTTACTGGCGTTCCTATGGGTCTCATGGCCGACGAACAAGATGCCTGGATCAACAACCACGGAGGTCAAGAGCTTTGGGATGAACTCGGTTCAGAATTCGGAATCAAACACCTCCCATGCGGAAATACCGGCGTGCAGATGGGCGGATGGTTCAATAAAGAAATCAATTCCATCGACGATATGAAAGGCCTCAAAATGAGAATACCAGGCCTCGGAGGAGAAGTCCTCAACCGTATCGGAGCTTCCGCCATTAGCTTGCCCGGAGGCGAAATCTTCGCCGCCTTGCAGTCCGGTACCATCGACGCCACTGAATGGGTCGGACCCTACAATGACCTCGCTTTCGGTTTCTACAAAGTCGCCAAATACTACTACTGGCCCGGCTTCCACGAACCCTCCGCGACACTCGGTGTCGGCATAAACAAAAAAGTTTGGGACTCCTTGCCAAAAGATGACCAACATACCTTCACCAATGCGGCTCTCGCAGAAAACAATTTTATGTACTCCGAGTTCAATGCACGCAATACAGATGCCCTCAATACCCTTGTCAATAAGCATAATGTCCAGTTGCGTCGTATGCCTAATGAGGTTCTCAACGAAATCGGACGTGCTTCGGGTGAAGTCGTCGGAGAAGTCGGGGACATCGGCGGAACCGAAGGGAAAATATACCGTAGCTTCATAGACTTCCGCAAAAAAGCTATGTACTGGACAAAGCTTTCAACCACCGCTTTCAGCGAGGCCAGAAACCTTCCCTTCCCTTACGCCAAGTAATCATCTCAGGCGAAACAAAATAAGAGCAGATAATCAATCCTCCTCTGTGGAGAATTATTGTCTGCTCCTTCGCTTTCTGATAAACATTAAACCATACACCCCTTCGGATAATAAGAAAAAGAACGTCCCGCATTATGGACAAACTCGACATTCCTCATTTTCCTCTCCTCAGGCGTTTCGCAGCCTTCCTCGAGCGTATTGTCGCCACCGTAGGAAAAATAACCCTCTGCTTCCTCCTCCTCATGGTGCTTTGCGAATTCGCTATCGTCATCATGCGTTATGTCTTCAACTACGGTTCCATCGTCTACCAAGAAGCCATCTTCTATATGCATGGCTTCGTCATCATGCTCTCTTCTGCATACACGCTGCAAAAAGACGGACATGTGCGAGTCGATGTCTTGTACAGCCACGCAAGTCCAAAAACAAAAGCCCTCATCGACCTCTTCGGAGCCCTCATCTTCCTCATGCCCTTTACACTCTTCCTCGCCTTCTATTCCCTCCCTTACGCCCTCGAATCTATCATCATCTTAGAAGGTTCTGCTGACGTCGGCGGAATTCAAGGCGTCTACCTCCTCAAAAGTGCCATCGTCCTCTTCTGTTTCCTCTTTTTCATCCAAGGAACAGCCCTTGCCATCCACGCCCTCATCTCCCTTCTCAGCGAACATAAAAATCTCGCAAAAACACATTCCGCATAAATCATGGATACCTCTACTCTCATCCTTATTATCATGCTTTTTAGCACCTTCGCTCTCCTGCTTTCAGGGTTTCCCGTCGCTTTCGTCCTTGGTGGATCCTCCCTCTTCTTCGGAATCATCGGTGCCATTTTCGGCGTCTTCGACATGGGCTTCATCAGTGCCCTTCCTCTCCGCATCTACGGAAACGCCATCGTCAACGAAATTCTCATCGCCGTACCCTTGTTCGTCTTCATGGGAATCGTACTCGAACGTTCCCAAATCGCCGAAGAATTGCTTGATACCATGGGAAAACTCTTCGGCAAATTACCCGGAGGCCTTGGAATTTCCGTCTCCATCGTCGGGGCACTCCTCGCCGCAAGCACCGGAATTGTCGGAGCCACCGTCGTCACCATGGGACTCCTATCCCTCCCCACCATGATACGGCGTCACTACGACCCTTCTCTCGCATGTGGTTCCATTTGTGCAGCCGGCACTCTCGGGCAAATCATTCCCCCTTCCATCGTCCTCATCATACTCGGAGAACAAATCTCTAACGCCTATACAGACGCACAACGTGCCGTCGGAAACTGGTCTCCGGAGCCCATCTCCGTCGGTGACCTCTTCGCCGGAGCTCTCTTGCCCGGACTCATGCTCGTCGGATTCTATGTCCTCTACCAAACCTTCATCGCCATCCGACACCCCGAACGTTGTCCTCCTGTGCCTAAAGATGAAATCCATTTGGATGGCGGCTTCTTCCTCCACGTACTCCAAGTCATGTGCCCTCCCCTCCTCCTTATCGTCGCTGTGCTCGGTTCCATCCTCATGGGACTCGCTACACCCACAGAATCCGCTGCTATCGGTGCCATCGGAGCCGTCCTCCTTGCCGGGCAACGCGTCGGAAGAACAAAACCGGAACAAAAAATCTCTCCCCTAAAACGCTTCCTCTTCGCCCTCGATGTCAAAGGCGCCAACCCCTCCCTCATCGCCCTTTTCGCCCTCGTGGCCATGTTTATCCTCAAATCCCTATTCGACCTCAGACTCCAAAGAGTCGCCCTTCCCACTGTCGACCTCCTCGCTCTCATCGCCGCCTTCGCACTTGCCACCCTCGTCATCTGGGGAATCCTCGTCACCCTCCATCGAATCCAGTGCAAAAATATCCTCTTTCCCATCATCGAAGATTCCGCACACATCACAAATCTCGTCTTTACCATCCTCATCGGAGCCGCCATGTTCTCCCTCGTCTTTCGAGGCTACAACGGCGACGAAATCGTCCAGGAATTCCTTCTCAACTTCCCCGGAGGCATCTATACCTCTCTCGTCATCGTCATGATCGTAATCTTTATCCTCGGATTCTTCCTCGACTTCATCGAAATCTGCTTCATCGTCGTACCCCTCATCGCTCCCGTCCTCCTCGCCAATGACGTCATTAGCCCCCTCTGGCTCGGCGTACTCATCGCCATGAACCTACAAACTTCCTTCCTCACCCCTCCCTTCGGATTCGCTCTCTTCTACCTAAGAGGCGTCGCTCCGCCAGAAATCAAAACACTCGAAATCTACAAAGGCGTCCTCCCCTTCATCATCATCCAGATCATCGCCATCCTTTGCGTCGCCTTCATTCCAGAACTTTCATCTTGGCTGCCAAACGTCATTTATGGCACCAAATTCTAATCAATATATCTTCTTTCCCATCGATCTCTTGAGAAGAATCATTTACCCTACTTCCCAGTAGACGCTGTCTCCAATTATTGCCCGTGTCTCAACATCTCAAACCTCAACTCTCCACCCAGATGTCTACCGCCATCCAAAACCCCCAAAACACAAATCCCCAATAGCACACAAGCCTCAGATTTCCTCATGTTCTCACAACGCTACCAATACAGTCACAAAAGAGAAAGCCTTCAGCGTGAATCTATAGATGTCCCCCTCCGTACATCTCTGTGGAACCTCTTCGTCGGAATCTACTTCAAAAAAAGCTCCAGACTCGCTTACTACCCTTGGATGCTCCAGTTTACCCACGTCCTCTACACCGAATTCCTCGCCAGACCCGTCGTCGATATACCCGTCTATAGCAGCAAAGTGCGGGACGAACTCCACTCCTTCTTCCTCAATGAAGAATGGTTCCGAATCTACGACCTCCTCGAATTCGCCGCCGCCATCGATAGCCAGTCTCGCGGAAAACGATTCGCTTGGCACAATCCCCTAAGACAAACGCTCGCCCATTATTCTAACGTCCTCCTAGAACGTCATTCCGCCGCATACCGATTCGTCGGCTACAAAATACAAGAAATCACAGACCCAGAAGAACTTAAACTCCTCCACGATTCGCTCACTACCGAAGATGACTTCGTCCGTGTACGCTTGCAACTCCGCTCCGCCTTCGAAAGCCTCACTTCCGACAATACACGAAACTACAAAACCTCCATCGTAGAAACCCTACGAGGACTCGACCTCCTCTCAGAAATTATACTCGAAAAAAAAGGTGTACAGCTCGGAGGACTCATCGATATGCTCCCCCTTGATAGCCGCCTCATCCTTTCCCTCAAAACACTCTTCAATCATCGTCAAGAAAGCGATGTCGTATACCACCCCCTGCTCGAAAAACCTAACCTCTCCTTCCACGATACCAAATTCTTCCTCGTCATGGCGACCGGGCTTTGTAACTACATCTCTTCTTTCGAAAAAAACGTCCTTGCGGAAAACTCTTTGCGTTCACAACAAACCTCACAAGAACGCATGGTTGTCACCAATGAACATACCTCATCGCATCTGCCCCCTTTAGAGGATAATCATTCCGAAAAAAAATATCTCGAGAGAACAACCTACGAAAAGTCCAGCCCAGAAAAAAATGAACCCCTTGCTTTTGAGCCTCCTCCCAGACCTCCTCTACCCCCTCTGCCCCCTTCCGAAAGTTTTGCAGACTCTCTTGCCTCAAAAAAACAAAAAGACACATTTGCTTCGCGCGAGCCTTCCCCTTCTTTGCACGCCGCAGAAACTTTTACGTCCGCAGCAACAGAAAAACCTCGACATTCTCTCCTTCCGGACTCTTCGGGAACATCACATCTCAGAGACGAACCTTCCCAAGACTCGTCTTCACGAAGCGAACTTTCACGAGGCGAGTCTTCCCAAGACGTGTCTTCTCAAGGTGAGACTTCCCAAGACAACTCTTCTCAAGGCGAGTCTTCCTCTAATCGACCGGGGCGTTGGCTTTTCTCTCGTGAGGCACGCAAACAAGAAGAACCAAAAAACAAAGAAGACATTTCCAGCGAAACATCAAAAGAAGAAAACGCCCCCCCCCAAGAAATGCCTCGACGTTGGCTCAATAGCATTTTTGGCGAGGGACGCAAAGAAAACGAAAATGAAAAAGAACAAAACAACGACATTGATGACATTGATGACATCCCCGAGGGTGAAGAAGACACTGTCGAATTTCATAGCCGCATGAGAGCGGCTATAGAAGCCGTAGAACACGCAGCTTCAGAGCAAGATTTGTCATCGCAAGAACCTGAAGAACAGAACGATGCAAAGACGAAGTCTGAATCTCAGGAA
>CAKMZR010000016.1 GCA_929200455.1 uncultured Alphaproteobacteria bacterium
AAAATCATAACGTGCACTGTGCAAATTCTCACTCCCCTCGCCATTCCCCAAAAACACATAAGAACCAGGCTTCTCCTCAAGCATAAACGCAAAATCTTCCCCCCCCATCGTCGGCAAAGTACGCTCCACATTCCCACTCCCCAGTAACTCCCGTGCCACGTCTTCTGCCAATGCCGTCTCAGAAACCGTGTTCTCCAATACAGGATAATTCCTCCGATAATCCATCAATACCTCAACCCCAAACGCTCCAGAAACACCACGATTCACCCGCTCAATTTCTTCCTCCACACGCGCAAAACTCTCCTTCGACAAAGTCCGCACCGTACCCCCCAAAGAGACCTCGTCAGGAATCACATTAAATACTTCCCCTCCTCGAAACTTCGTCACACTCACAACCACAGAGTCCAAAGGATCCGTGCCTCGCGATACAATACTCTGAAGCCCCACAACCAAGTGTGACGCCGCCACCACAGGATCCCTCACCTGATGCGGCATCGCCGCGTGTCCTCCCTTACCCTTCACCCTAATCTCAAAAACATCCGTCGACGCCATCATCGCACCGTCCTTCACCCCAATCCAACCCACAGGCTTGCCCGGCCAATTGTGCAGACCCCACACACTCTCCATCGGAAACCTACGAAACAATCCGTCTTCCATCATACGACGCGCTCCCGCACCACCCTCCTCCGCAGGCTGGAATATCACATAACAACGTCCAGAAAAATTTCGACGCTCAGACAAATACTTCGACGCACACAACAACATCGCCATATGACCATCATGTCCACACGCGTGCATCTTACCCTCATGCAAGGAACACCAATCCACCCCGCTCAACTCCTCTATATCAAGACCATCAATGTCTGCCCGCAAACCCACCGCACGATTTCCTCCACCCTTCCCCTCTATCACCCCCACAACCCCCGTTCCTCCCAATCCCCTATGCACCTCCACACCCATCTCCTCCAACCGACTCGCCACAAAATCTGACGCATAAAACTCCTCATAACACGTCGCAGGATAACGGTGCAACTCGCGACGCCAACCCACCGCCTCCTCCGCCAACTCCCTCATCCCCTCCAATCTCTTCATCTCCATGCTCACCTCACAAGCGGCTGGGCATACGTCATCTCCACATCCCACGGAAATAATATCCAAGTCGCCTGAGACACCTCCGTCACATACGTATCCGCATACGGCCTCCCCGCTGGCTTCGCATATATCGTCGCATAATGAGCTCGTGGCAATAACTCCTTAATCCGCGCAAAAGTCGCTCCCGTATCCGTCAAATCATCCACAACCACCAATCCCTCTCCCCCCGTCTTCAAAAATACTTCATTCACCCCCTTCAATACCTCCACCTTGCTCTGTGCCCTCTCGTCATACGATGCCACACTTATCGAATCAATCATTCTGATGTTCAATTCTCGCGACACAATCGCTGACGGCACCAAACCTCCTCGAGTCACCGACACCAAGCCCTCAAACGGTCCCACGTCCTTCAACCTCCACGCAAGTGCCCGTGCATCTCTATGCAACTCAGGCCACGATACTGGAAAATCTTGTGTGTATCCTTCTGCCAATTCCGACATCCCTTCCTCCTCTCGCTTCGTTCTCTTCACCCCAACACACTCTACACCCACATCAACCTTTTTTCTACTCCCTATAAAACCATACTCCCTCTCTTCTTGTTGCATCCAATCGATTTTTTTTGTACAAGTTATAGGGATGCCTCTCCCCAAGGCCTACCTCCAAACCAAAAACATTCCTATTTTCGACCATGAAACACAATAAAGATCCCCTCATCCTCAACAAAATTGTCGCTTCCCTTCTTGTTGGCGGCCTCGTCATTATGGGCTCCGGCTATCTCGTCGACATCCTCTATCACACATCCATTCCCGAAAAACCCGCATACTTCATCGAACCCCTCGATACCAACCAAACCACAGCAAAACAAGAACCAGAATTTCCTCCACTCAATGAACGTCTAAGAGTCGTCTCTTCCCTTGACGGCGACTCCATCAAACGCGGAAAAGTCCTGTTCAAAAAATGTAAGTCTTGCCATACCACCAATAAAGGCGGGAAAAATGGCGTCGGACCCAACCTTTGGAATGTCGTCGCTCATGAAGCCGGCCAAAAACAAAGCTTCAAATATTCCAGAAATATCTCAGAAGTCGGTGATTGGTCTTTCGACAAACTCGACAAATTTATCGAAAAACCTTCCGCTTTCCTCAAAGGCACAAAAATGAGCTTCGCAGGCATAAAACATCCCATGCAAAGAGCTTCCGTGCTCCTTTATCTCAACTCTCTTTCCGATACTCCCGCTCCCCTGCCTGTTGACGGTTCCGACGGTGGTGCCGACAAGTAATCCCGAGCCTGCCCGTCCCTGTGTGACCTAACCTAGGTCAGTCTCAGAAAGCCAGTCTGTGCGTGACCTAACCTAGACTCAGAACCCTGCTCGTCCCTGTGTGACCTAACCTAGGTCAGCCCCAAAAAGCCAGTCTGTGCGTGACCTAACCTAGACTCAGAACCCTGCTCGTCCCCTATGCACTTCCAAGCCCATCTCCTCCAGCTTGTGCGACACAAAACCTGCTCGTCCCTGTGCGACCTAACCTAGGTCAGCCCCAGAAAGTCAGTCTGTACGCGACCTAACCTAGACTCAGAACCTGCTCGTCCCTGTGCGACCCAACCTAGGTCAGCCCCAGAAAACTAGTCTGTACGCGGAAAAAGTCGCGTGAAATGTCCCATCTTGCGACCCTTCCGCTTCTCCTTCTTCCCGTAAATATATAGGCGACCCGGCACATCTCCAGACAGCAAAACCCGCCAGTTGTCAATCTCTTCACCCAAAAGATTAATCATTTCCGCGTCATACACACGATCCGTCAACGGCACCGGCAAATTGCAAATCATACTCACAAGCAAACGAAATTGACTGCTCACAGCCCCGTCCATCGTCCAGTGACCCGAATTATGCGGACGCGGGGCCAACTCATTCACCAAAATCTCTCCCTCCCCCGTCACAAACATTTCTACCGCCATAATCCCATGAAGATTAAGGGACTTGGCCAACTTCTCCGCCATCGCCTTCGCCCGCACCCGAACAGAACCCGAAATATCCGCAGGAACTACAGACATCTCCAAAATATGATCACTGTGACGGTTGTGAGTCGCCTCAAAACTCGCAAGTTCACCGCGACCATTCCGACCCACAATCACAGAAATCTCATACGGATCCTCTATCCACGACTCATACACCCCCAAACGTACCCCCAAACTCTTCCACGAATCGCCCGCAGAATCCCAATTCATCACCCGAACCTGACCCTTACCGTCATACCCCCCCTCTGCCGCCTTCACCACTCCACCCTCACCCAAAACCGTCAAGGCCATCTCAAGCTCTTCCCTACTCGATACCACCCGCCACGGAACACAACGGAGACCACAACTTTCCACCTTCTGCTTTTCACGATAGCGATTCCTCGCCACAGCAAATACTTCACGACCGGGGCGAACCTGCACACCCTCTCCCTCCAAAATCCTTAAAGCCTCGTCCGGAATGTTCTCAAACTCTACCGTCACCACATCACAGCGACGTCCGAACTCTATAAGTGACGCCCTGTCATCATAACCCGACACCATGTGAGACGACACAACCCTACCCGCCGGTGCCTCTTCGTCAGGATCATACACCACACAGAAATATCCCAAGTCATGTGCAGATTGTGCCAACATCTTGCCCAGTTGTCCCCCTCCCAATATGCCGATCGTCGAACCAGGCGGTATCTCCTTCCCTACACTCAACGCTCAAACCCCCGCAAATCCAGACGGCTTCAACGCCACCTTCTCCGTTTGCTCCGCACGGTAAGACTCCAACTTACGCCCCACATCCTCGTCCTCACCCCCTATAATCGATACCGCAAATAAAGCCGCATTCACCGCTCCCGCCTTCCCCACCGCAAAAGTTCCCACAGGAACCCCTCCAGGCATCTGCACTATCGAAAACAAACTGTCCAATCCCAATAACGACTTCCCCTCCACAGGAACCCCCAATACAGGCACCGTCGTCAAAGACGCTATCATCCCAGGCAAATGTGCAGAACCACCCGCTCCCGCTATCACAACCCTCACCCCTCGACCCCTCAACCCCCGCCCATACTCAAACAACCTCTCAGGAGTCCGATGGGCAGACACAATACCCACCTCGTAATCCTCCCCCAGAAATCTCTCCAAAATAGACGACGCATGAGACATCACCCCCCAGTCACTCTCACTGCCCATCACCAAAGACACACGCACGCCACAACCCCCGTCAAATCTTACCTCGCCCATCCTAACCCGCTCGCATCATCGCCTGTCCCATCCGACCGTCCACATTCACGCCCGCAGAATGCAAAATACTCATCATCATCACGCCCGCTTTCGAAAGCAAAACCTTCGCGTAACCAAACAAGTCCAATACATCCCCAAAACCTACATCCCTTTCCACGACCACCAACTCCACACGATCATCCTCTTCCCACGACAACAAAGCGCGCAATTCCTCTTCCGCCTCCTTCACACTGCCCTCCAAATCCGCCAATCCAAGCTCCAAAGCCGCCTCTCCACTCCATACCCGACCTTGAGCCAACTCATCCACCCTCTCAGGCGACAAGCCACGACCATCCGCCACACGCTCCACAAACTTCTCATAATACCAACCCACAATCTTCTCACCCAACTCCAAGTCCTCCTTCGCAGGACGACGCGAATCAGAAAATAAAGTCGCAAAACGACCACGCGCAAAACGCTCCCAATTCACCCCCAAACGCTCAAACATCCTCTCGTACACCAAAAATCCCAAAACCACGCCTATCGAACCCGTCACAGCCCCTCGCTCCATCACAATACGCTCTCCCGCTACCGCCATATAGTAACCGCCACTCGCCGCAACATCATCTATCACCACCACAAGAGGCTTCTTCTCATTCAGCCTCTTCAACGCCCACCACAGCTCATCCGAGGCTCCCACCTCTCCACCCGGAGACGATATCCTCAGAATCACACCCTCATAATCCTCATCATCTCCCATCTCCTCAAACCTCTCTACCCAGTACGACGCATTCACGCCCACATCGCCTCCCTCCCACGGATTAACATCAACAGGAGCACTGTAAATCGGACCAGACAAGGACACATACGCCACCCTCTTCGACTCCTCCGATTCCTCCAAATCATCCCAGCGAAGCGTCTCCATATAAGCATGCAAATCCACAAAATCAACCCCATCTCCACACACCTCAGAATCCACTTCCTCATCTCCACACCCCTTCCCTCGAGCTTCCAGAACCTCATACACCACCAAATCCTCAAAATCACTATAGTATCCCTCCCCATCCACCATGCCACCCTCCAACGCCTCTTCCGACGTGTGCATCCCTCCAGACACAAGTCTTTCAAAATCAGAACCCTCTCCCAACCTCCTTCCACCCAACGATACCGAACGCGTCTGGGCAAACCAATCCTCAAGAAGAGCCTCCGCCTGCTCCCTCTCATACGGAGACGCTCCCCTCTCTCCCAACCAATCCGCCGCCGTCTTATACCTTCCCTCCTTCAACACATAAGAATCTATCCCCACAGAACCCAAAAAATCTCCCACATACGCCTGCTCATACCCATAACCCCTCATCCCCAAAATACCCACAGGCGATAACCACAACTCATCAGAAGGCTGAAATAACGCATACGACGTCATCGTCAAACCATTGCCTCCATGTACATACACCTTCTTGTCCGAATCGAACAATACCTTCATCGAACGCGACAAAAATTGCATCTCAGAAATCGAGGGACTGTACAAACCCATCTCCACCATAACCCCCTCAACCCTCTCATCCGACGCCAAAACCTCCATCGCCTCCGGGAATAACCTTCGTACAGGCGAACCCCCTATCTCACCATCCAAGTCAGACAAAAGATCGTCCAATTCATAATGAACCAAAAAACGTTCCGGCAACGCCTCAGGCTCACGAAAATCTCCCCAATAATCTCCAAATCCAAACATACGAGAAAAATCAGAAAACTCTCCTTGACTCTCCTCCTCCAACGACGAAAAACCTTCCGCCACCACAAACATAATCACCACCACAAAAATTATCGCTACAAATCCCACACCCACATAAAACCATGTCACCAACTTCCACGCAAAACGAAAAAACCAACCAAAAAATTTCAATACACTCAGCATAACTCTCATTCTCCTTACTTACTCTTTTCGTACTCTATACTCTGTATCCCCCTCAACTTCCTTGCCTTTTATGATACTTGTCCTATAATCCATCCAACCCCAGAAACTCTGCAAGTATCGCACAGCAAAAAGCCTCAAGTCAACATCAATAAAACCCTAACCCTAAACCTCAGGAAATCCCATGAATCTCTCCCAGAAAATCCTCAGCATCATCAAAAAACCACAATCCAATCACCCTCCTTCGCCGCAAAATGAACACCAACACCTCTCCACCTTCAGAAATGCCACCGCTCATCTCCTTGCTCATGTCGCCTTCATCGACGACAATCCTGATGAACGCGAACTCAACGTCGCCACTGATATACTCGTCAACGCCTTCGGCGATACCCAAGAACAAGCACGCGAAACCATAATCAACGCCGCTAACCACGCTGAAGAATGCGAAAATTGGTACGCAGACCTTCGCACCATATCCCACCTCATCAACCAAGAAGAAAGACTAAATCTACTCTCATACCTATGGCAAGTCGTACTCGCAGACCAAAAAATCGACGACTATGAAGCCAACTTCATGCGCAGAATGGCTGGACTACTCGGAATTAGCGACAAAGACACCAACGCCATCAAAGTCAAAATCAAACAACAATCTTAATTTCTCCCACCTCAACCCTCTTCCCGCAAACGACCCTCCACATAATAACGAAGAACCTGATTAATCCTCGTCTGATAACCAGAACCGTCCTTCTTAAAATGCGCGATAATATCCGGATCAAGCTTAATGTGTATCGCCTGCTTCCGCAAAACTCCCGAACCCCTAACGCCCCTCTTCGCCTTAACACCCACATCCCCGTTCACTTCCCTCTTCCGAAAACCCACAACCTCCTCAACTTCCTTCACTTCGCCACTCCCCCTTCGAACCTTGTCTTGGGAAACTACAGGCACTTCCCCTTCCACCCCATCCTTCGCCTTCGCCTCAGAAGCTCCTTCTCCATCGGGCTGTACCACCTTCTTCCTCTGCTCATCCAACGCATACAACCTTCCAAAAGGTATCTTCGACATCCACATCATAGCATTATCCTCACATCTCTCCGGCAAAAAAGTATGTACCCCCACCGCTCCACACATCTCCAAAAAACACTCCACTACACCCTACTTCACCAATACAAAAACCTCCATATACGTGTCAAACCGTATTTCCTACATCTCAACAAAATCAAAGACACTTTCTTCCTGAAAAAAGGAACATACTCACAAAAACTTTACCCTCAACACTCCTCACAAAAGTCTGTTGTAGTGATCCGGGGGATGAATACCCGGTATATACTCTCCCAAAAGGACCTTGCAAAAACTCTTCTGTACGCGATACCAATGAGACAAAAACTCATAACGACCCCAACTCACCTCTCCCAAGTGATCCAATAGTGTCAAAGACGCACAAAATGCCACGTCCGCAAGCGTGCGACGCTCTCCCGCTACGTTCCGATGACGACACAATATGTACTCAAAATAACCCAAATGTCGCTCCAAATTCTTACGAACAACACGCAACCTCTCCACGTTTATCTCACGTCCCTTATCCGTATCCCATCCCATCCCCAACCTCTCCTGCAAAAAAGGCAATATCACCTCCTCCTCAAAAGCTTCGTCCATATAATCCACAAATGTACGCACCCTCCCACGCACACCCAATCCTAATCCTCCCCACAGCTCATCCCCGTAATACTTCTCCACTATATACTCACTCACCGCAGAACGACCACAAACCACACCCGAACCCTCCTCAGAACGCTTAACATCCAATACAGGCAACCTCCCAGATGGCGAAAGCCTTATAAAACCCTCATCCCACGCACGGACATCCTCGCTCTTCAATACATACCGCTCGTCTCCATCATCTTTCAAATGACCCTTGCCACTCACCAAAAGAGACTTTCCCTCCAACAATAACAACGCTCGACGGCTTCCTGTCGACGTCGCATGGTAGTACAGCCTATTGTAATCTTCCGACACTCTCTTCTCCTTTCCTCACAAATCCCTCCCATAATCTTACCACCCTTGCCTTCAAAAGATTCACATGCTATTCTCAACACCTCAAAGACAAAACACAAAACTCCTAAGCTTACCACATAAACACCCTTCCGATCACGCACTCTACACACGCACCCTGTCCAAAAAAGTTATGAAAAATGGAAAAAAGAAAAGACGCACACCTCGCAGAATTCAAACTCAACGACGAACAACAGTTCAAACTCAGAAATCTCTCAAATAAACAACTCGCCCTCTGGATCGTACAAACTTGCGACCTCCCAAGTGAACAACAAGAGACTATCACCCTTACCCTCATCGAAAAAGATATTGTTCATTCCGGGAAAGAACTCGTCATCGAAGCCGCTCTCGACATCCTCTCAAGTCACGGAAAATCTTTCTCCCCAAGCGATGTCGAGAAAAAAATTCAAGAACTCACCCTGAAAGTCGCTCAGGAACTCAAGGACTCCTCTTGAAGCCCCCCTCACACCAAAGACAAATACACTCCCGAGGAATAGCTCATCAGAAATCCTTGAGACCCTAACCTATGACCATCATGAATCCAAAAAAACATAATAACCAAACAACACCCCTGCCTCACAGCTTCAGCCATTACGCTTACCTCTTCCACGAATACGAACGTATCCTCTTCGAACCCTCTCACAATACCAACAAAATCGCAACCGCCTTCCTCAATAACTTCCCACACTCCCCCTTCCCCTTCCTCCGTAATACCCGCGCCTTCTCTCAAGCCTTCGAAACCCTCTTCCTCCATTACGAAGAACCCCCCTTCAGAATCAACGAAACGCAACGGGGAAACCATAAATGCTCCGTCTCCATTGAATGCATTCAAGACCTACCCTTTTGCCGACTCCTCCACTTCCAAGTCAAACCCAAAAAATCCTCCACAAAACAATCCACCATAGAAAAACCAAAAATGCTCCTCGTCGCGCCCCTCTCAGGGCACTTCGCGACCCTCCTCAGAGGTACCGTCACTTCCCTACTCCCCCACTTCGATATCTTCATCACTTCCTGGAAAAATGCACGCAACGTCCCCCTCGCTCTTGGAGATTTCGACCTCAATTCTTACGTCGACTACATCATCTCCTTCTGCAAAACCCTCAACGCAAAAACACACATCATGGCCATCTGCCAACCCACCGTTCCCGTCATGATCGCCAACGTCATCATGGAAGAAAATAAAGAACCCTTCTCTCCCCTCTCCACCATCCTCGTCGCAGGACCCATCGACGCACGAATCAATCCCACCGCCGTCAATACCCTCGCATCTCAACACTCCATCGAATGGTTCAATCAGCAATTCATCTCCGTCGTCCCCCTCAACTACCCAGGGTACCTCCGACACGTCTATCCAGGATACCTGCAACTCTTCAACTTCATGGCCATGAACCCCCAAAATCACCTCTCCGCTCACCAACAAATGTTCGCAGACATCATCGCCGGAAACGAAAAAGACGCTCACAAACGAAGAACCTTCTATAAAGAATACAAAACCGTCATGGACCTCACCGCTTCCTTCTTCCTACAAACCACAGAAGCCGTCTTCCAAAAATTTCAACTCCCCCTCGGAAACTTCCAACACCACGGGCAAAATATCAACCTCAAAACCATAAAAAATACCCACATACTCGCCATAGAAGGCGAAAAAGACGACATCTGCGGAATCGGCCAAACAAAAGCCGCTCTCGAACTCACCCAATCCTTACCCTCAAGCAAAAAACAATACTTCCTCCTCAAAGATGCCGGACATTACGGCGTCTTCAACGGCAAAAAATTTAATGACCTCATCCTACCCCAACTCCTCTCCTTCACAAAAAATGCAGAGAAAAATACTTAACCCCTCCTAACGCCACTCGTTCAAACCCCAATCATACTCATCCCCCACTATCACCGCGTCCGGACCCAACTTCCCCTCCAAATCCTCGTCCGCATACTTCCGTAGATGAAGAAGAACCCCCTGCTTACTGCCCCCAAAATCATCCCTATACCACGTGTATATACTCGAAACCACCAAGCCACCTCCCTCGTCCTCCCTCACCCCTCGCTCGTGATTCACATAGGATCGCGCCGCAAAATCCAACATCTCCTCCAAACGAAACGACTCATACGAACGCAACGCCAAATTCGGACAACTCAATGACGCACAATTCACCGCATAGTGAATCCTATTGTCCTGCCATATAGGACGCAAAATATTATGCTCTATCCCATTCAAACTCAATTCACGACCCTCCACCTTCACCACCTTCTTGTCCCATGGACCAAAATTAAAAAATCCTCCCGAAATATCCTTTATCGACTTCACCGGATACGCCTCCAAAATCTCCTTCACCGTCAAAGCATTATACAAGTTAATCCAATAAGCCATCTGCTCAGATCTATTCAGACCCGTCACACGAACTCCGGATAACCTCTCAATATAACCATACAATATCCCCCGATCCTTCTCCGTCACAGAACTATAACCCACACGATTAATACCATCCTTGCCCGCCTCCACATACGACGCCAGAAAATTATCCCACTCCACATGCTCCACACGCTCTTCACTCTCCTCATCCACCCCCAACCAATGATCATCCTCAAGCTTCGATGCAGGAGCTGACCACAAAAAACCTCCAAAAATAAATACAAAAAATATCGTACTCAACGACAAAAATCTCGTCACAACAACCATATCCCTAATCCTCTCTCCTCAATAAATTCAACTCTTCCTTCCCTTTATCCCCTCTTTCTCTTATAGTCATTATAACACTTCGCTTCCCTTTCAACACCCAAAAAGTAAACATGTCCTCGCCTCCACGCAAATCCCTCGACGATGTCAGTTCAGGAAAAACCGTCTACTCCCAAGATCACATCGATCCTCTCCCTCCAGAATCTCAAGCCGGAAACTTCCCCTATACACGAGGTCCATACCCCGGTATGTACACCAAAAAACCTTGGACCATCCGACAGTACGCAGGATACTCCACCGCAGAAGAATCAAACGCCTTCTACCTCCGCAACCTCAAAGAAGGACAAACCGGACTCTCCGTTGCCTTCGACCTCCCCACGCACAGAGGATACGATTCAGACCACCCTCGCGTCATCGGAGACGTCGGGAAAGCAGGCGTCGCCATCGATAGCGTCGAAGACATGAACATACTCTTCCGCAATATACCCCTCGATACCATGTCCGTTTCCATGACCATGAATGGCTGCGTCCTCCCCATCATGGCAGGATACATTGTCGCTGCAGAAGAACAAGGCGTAACACCATCTCAACTCAGCGGAACCATTCAAAACGATATACTCAAAGAATTCATGGTCAGAAATACATATATATACCCTCCCCAACCCTCCATGAGAATCACAACCGACATCATCGCTTTCGCCACACAACATATGCCTCGATTCAATCCCATCTCTATCTCAGGCTACCACATGCAAGAAGCCGGAGCGACCGTCTCTCAAGAACTCGCGTATACGCTTGCCGATGGTATAGAATACGTTCGACACGCACAAAATCGAGGACTCAATGTAGACGATTTCGCTCCCAGACTCTCCTTCTTCTTCGCCATCGGCATGAACTTCTTCCACGAAATCGCAAAACTTCGCGCCGCAAGAACCCTATGGGCTGAACTCATGAAAGAAAAATTTAATCCCAAAAACCCTAAGTCTTATCTGCTCCGTACCCACTGCCAAACTTCCGGAGTCTCCCTCACCCAGCAAAGCCCTCACACCAACATCATCCGTACCACCGTCGAAGCTCTCGCCGCCGTCCTTGGGGGCACCCAGTCTCTACACACAAACGGCTTCGACGAAGCCGTCGCCCTCCCCTCAGACTTCTCCGCAGACATCGCCAGAAATACACAACTCGTCCTGCGCGACGAAACATCCGTCACCGCCGTCGAAGACCCCCTCGGGGGAAGCTTCTATATCGAACACCTCACCCAAAAACTTTGTCAAGACGCACGCGAAATCATTAACGAAATCGAACGCATGGGCGGCATGACAAAAGCTGTCGAAGCAGGAATTCCCAAACTCAAAATCGAAGAATCTTCCGCAAAGCGTCAAGCACGTATCGACAAAGGAATCGATACCATCGTCGGCGTCAATGCCTACGTACAAGACAAAAATGAAGAAAATTTCCACATACGCAATATCGACAATACCGCCGTAAGAGAAGCACAAATCAAACGACTCAAAAATATCCGCGAAACCCGAAACAATGAAACCGTAAAAGAAACCCTCTCCCAGCTTGAAAATGCCGCACGATCAGAAGACAAAAACCTACTCGAATTCACCATACCCGCCGTGCGTGCCCGTGCTTCCATCGGCGAAATATCCGACTGCCTCGAAACCGTCTTCAAACGCTTTTCTGCCAATGTCCGATCCATTAGCGGAATCTATGGGGCCGCCCTCAAAGATGACAAAGAACTCGAAACCTTCAAAAAACAACTTCGCTCCTTCGCAGAAAAAGAAGGGCGACAACCCAAAATTATGGTCGCAAAACTTGGACAAGACGGCCACGACAGAGGCGCAAAAGTCATCGCTTCCTCCTTCGCAGACCTCGGTTTCGATGTCGATATCGGACCCCTATTCCAAACACCCCAAGAAGCCGCTCAACAAGCCATCGATAGCGATGTACACGTCATCGGCATTTCTTCTCAAGCCGCAGGACATACCACCCTCATTCCCGAACTCATACGCGAACTCCACGCACAAAATGCACACGATATTCTCGTCGTATGCGGCGGAATCATCCCCAAAAAAGACCACCAATTCCTCAAAGAAAAAGGAGTCGCCGCCATCTTCGGACCAGGAACCCCCATCCTCAATGCCGCAAAAATCGTCCTCAACACCCTCGAAAATCACCTCATCTACTCCCCGTATTCCAAACCCCAAGATTCGTAATTTATACGCTCCTCATCCCACTTCTTCCTCACCTTCACACGCAACGACAAATATATACGACAACCCAATACCTCCTCCAAAACCTTACGACTCTTCTCTCCCAATAAACGTATACGACGTCCCCCCTCACCAAGGACCATACCCTTGTGACGACCACTCTTCACCACTATCATCTGCTCTATCCACAAAATAGAACCCTTGTCCTTCCAGTGCACCGTCTCCACCATCATCTGAAACGGCAATTCATCGTGCAGCACCTCCATCACCTTCTCCCGCGTCAATTCCGACGCAAATTGACGATCCGTCATGTCCGAAACCACTTCCTCCTCATAGTGCCACTCACCCTCAGGCATAAAATCTGCCAAACTCTCCGCCAAATGATCCACTCCCCCGCCCTTCGTACTCGACACCATAAAACTCTTCGCAAAATTACCCCTCTCATGCAAAAGACTCGAAAACTTCAATAAATCCTCTTTCTTCAAAACCTTGTCCGTCTTGTTCAAAACCAACCACACCGGTACCTTCGCCCCCTCCAGTTTCTCCAAGCCTCGCTCTACCCCCTCGTGCAGACCCGCATATGCATCCACCAGAAAAATAACCGCATCCACTCCCTCGCGTGCTCCTTCTGCCGCCCTCTGCATCGCACGATCAAATCGCCTCTTCGGTGCAAAAAAACCTGGCGTATCCGTCAATACCACCTGACGACAACCGCGAACCATCACCCCCCTTATCGCACTCCTCGTCGTTTGAACCTTGTGCGTCGTTATCGCCACCTTCACCCCCACGAGCCTGTTCACAAGCGTCGACTTGCCCGCGTTCGTCGCTCCCAAAACAGACACAAAACCACAACAACGTAATCCTTCACTCACCAACCTCCAACGCCTCCAATCTCAACAATACACCCCTTGCCGCCTCCAATTCAGCACGCTTCTTGCTGCTGCCCTCTCCCTTTGCCACCACACCCGCTTTCTCCAAAAAAACCTCAATCTCAAAAAATTTCTCATGAGCCGCTCCCTCCTCCCTCACAACCCTGTAAACCGGCAACGAACCATAAAACTTTTGACAATACTCCTGAAGACGCGTCTTCGGATCCTTCATCTCCCCCACATCTTGGTTACACACCTCCTCTATCTCATCCTTCCAAACCTCCAGCACAAATCTACGAACCGCTTCCCAGCCTCCATCCAAGTACACCGCTCCCACCATCGCCTCCATCGCATCCGCCAATAACGACTTGTGTATCCCAAAATCTTCCTCCTCAAGCCTTCCCGCTCGAACCTTCTCCTCTATCCCAAGAACATGACCCACCTTCCACAAACGATCCTTGTCCACAAGCCTCGATAACCTCAAAGACAACTCTCCCTCATCACCCTCAGGAAATCTCTCGTAAAGCATACCCGCTATCACCAACCCCAAAACCCTATCTCCCAAAAACTCCAAACGCTCGTTGCTCTTCCCACCTCGACCCAACCCTCGGCTCGAATGCAAAAGAGCCAGATCATAAAGACCCGCGTCCGAAAATTTATAGCCCCCGATACAACTCAAACCCTCACGCGGATTCGCCATCACACCACCTCATGCCACACCCTCCCAAGCCTCAACATCGAAAACCATCGCCAAAATGCCCACCAACTGTACTTCCCGTCAAACGACAACAACACCATCTGGGCCTTGCCCACCAAATGATCAAACGGCACCATGCCCACGTCCTGCAAAAAACGACTGTCAACCGAATTGTCCCTGTTGTCACCCATCACAAAATAATAACCCTCCGGAACCTTGTACACCGGCGTTTCGTCCGCAAAACCTCGATCCCCGGACATCTCCAACACAAAATGCTCCACGCCCCCCGGAAGCTTCTCCCTGTACAACTTGCCCTCAGAAAACTCATCCTCCAATACATCATTCTCCAACAACAAACGACGCACAGGCACTCCATTAATAAACAATATACCCCGAACCACCTGAACCTCGTCTCCTGGCAAACCCACAAGCCTCTTCACATAGTCTATGTTCTTCCTCGTACCGCGAAAAACCAATACATCTCCCCTCACAGGCTCATCTCCAAATAAACGACCCCCCACAGGCAAGCCTCCAAAAGGAAACGAATAACGACTGTAACCATAACTCACCTTCGATACCACAATCAAATCACCCTTAAGCAACGTCGGCACCATCGAACTCGACGGAATCCAAAACATCTCCACAAAAAATATCCTGATCACCAACGACAAACCCACCGCCAGAACACACATCCCCGCAAACTCCTTCCAGCTCTCATCCTTCTCTCCCAATCGGGACTTCTTACGCCAAAATAATAACCGACCCATCACACCTCTTGTACTCATCCCACAACTCCTTCTTCCATAACACCACCCTCCAAAGACCAACGATCCACAGCCTCCTCCACATCCACCGCCACCAACTTGCTCACTCCCTTTTCCACCATCGTCACCCCAAACAGTCTGTCCGCCATCGCCATCGTCAAACGGTGATGCGTCACCACCAAAAATCTCATTCCCCACTCCTCTCCACTCATCTTCATCAATTCACAAAACTTTCCTACATTCACATCATCCAAAGCCGCGTCCACCTCGTCCAACACATAAAGTGGGGCCCGGTGTACACGAAACATCGCAAACATCAAACATAATGCCACCAACGCCTGCTCACCTCCAGACAATAACGACAACGTCGATACACGCTTTCCCAAAAACTCTACCTCAATTTCTACTCCACTGCCAAGAATATCTCCCTCGCGACTCAATCTCAGCTGCGCCCGTCCCCCCCCAAATATACGCGAAAAGTGCTCCTGAAAATAATCATTGATCTCCCCAAAAATCAATAAAAACTTCTCTCCCGCCTCTCGCTCCAAATCCTTACACGAAACCTGCAAAGCTTCCGCCGCAGCACGCACATCCTCTATCTGACGCAAACGATCCTCATGCTCCCTCTCCTTCTCTCCCAACTCATCCAACGCCAAAAGATTAATACTTCCCAAACGATCACGCTTATCGCGAAAATCCTCAATCATACCCTCCAAATCCTCAAGACTCACCCCCTCCTCCAGAGCAAACTCCGAATCCAATCCCTCCCGCTCCTCATAAGCCACACGTGCTTCCTCCAAACGATCCTTCCACATCTCCTTGTGCGTACGAACCCTCGCCACTTGCTCCTTCAACTCTATATAAACCTTCTCGCGCTCTCGCCGCCCCTCCTCAAAAATACGCTCCCGCTTTTCAACCTCCTCCACAATACGCTCCGCTTCCTCCCTCTTTGCCGTACTCTCCTTCATCTCCTCCAATATACCTTGCTTCTCACCCTCAAGGGCTTCCAATCGACCCTCAAAAACTTTCCTCTCCCCCAATATCTCCTCGCCCCGAACCCTAAGCAATCCCAAACGATCCTCAGAAGAACCCAAGTCCCTACGCCATTCTCCCTCGTCGCGCAATAACGAATCCAACATCTCCTCAACCATCCGACCCTCGCGATCCAATTCCATACTCTTCGCCTTCAAAACTTCCCAACGCTTCACAGACGCCTCGTGCAACTTCGCACTCTCCCTATAAAAACCCTCCAATAACACCAGATCGCCCCTCTCCCCATATGCCCGCTCGTGACTCGCATACTCCTCCTCCTCCTTGCCCAAGCGTACCC
>CAKMZR010000017.1 GCA_929200455.1 uncultured Alphaproteobacteria bacterium
GCCTCAAGGTTTGGATTTTGGGGGTATAGGTTTTGGGTTGAGGGTGTCATGAGGAGAGGTTTTGGTTTGTAGGGTGCGAGGATGCGGCACGGGCAAGACGGTCATTGATGGTGATGCCGAGGCCTTGATTGGGTATGGGGGCGACTGCAATGGATGTGAAGGGCTCGCGGTCGAGGAGGTGGAGGTCGTGGTAGAGATTTTTGGAGGCTTCACGCAGGCACCCTTGAGGGCTTAGGTCTCGTGTGGCAAGAGGGGATCCGGAAAAGCCGAGGAAGGCTTCATGGGTGAGCGGTGTGGTGACATTCATGCGTAAGGGTCGAGAAGGGGCATAATGAGAAGTCAAACATCCTGGAGACGAGGGTGAAGAAGGAGTTTTTGCAAGGTGTGAAGAAGATTTGTTGTTTTTGAGGTCTGAAGATGAGGATATATTTCCCCAAGGTTTGAGGTCTTCTTTTGTGATGATTCCCGGTCGCAAAAGGGAGATCTGTTGAGGGTTTCGTGCGTCGACGACGGTTGATTCCAATCCAAGCGTGCAAGCCCCGCCGTCTGCGATGAGGATGGTGCCGTCATGAGGGAAGTCTGCAAGGACATGTTCGGGAGAGGTGGGGCTAAGGCGTCCGGAGCGGTTTGCACTCGGCATGGCAAGGGGACAACCAATGTCTCTGATTAAGGATCGGGTGAAGTCATGATCGGGGACTCGCACGGCTAACGTGGGCAGGTTTGCGGACACACAAGAGGCGATATAAAGGTCGGGGGGACGGTCAAGCACGAGGGTGAGAGGTCCGGGCCAAAAGTGGCGGGCAAGATTTTCTTCGCAAGAGTTCATGGCAAAAGTTGCGGCGACGTCCTCCCAAGAGGCGTAATGGACGATAAGCGGGTTGAAAGAGGGTCGTCCTTTTTTTTTGAAAAGGTTCATGACGGCTTGATCGTCGTCAGCCCGAACGGCAAGTCCGTATACGGTTTCTGTGGGGAGAGCGACCATGTGTCCTTTGAGGATCTGTTCAATCATAAGTTCTCTATGCTGAGGATTATGAATATTCATTTTTTGGGTCATGAGCCATCTGGGTGCTTGGATGTTGGATGCTTGGGTCTGGGCGTTGGGTGCTTGGGACGTTGTTTTGTGGTCTCAGGCTGTTAGGCTATGCGGCTTTCGCAGTAATTGAGAAAACCTTCCATGGCATTTCTGTAGATATTGTCTTCAAAAGTCGCCAGACACATTCTGGCTTTTTTTATGCGTTCTTCTGCTTTTTTTCTGACGGTTTCGAACACAAGATGACGCCGCATGATGGACAAAGCTTTTTCTCGATCTTTTTCGCTAGGAGCAGAAGGAGAATGCAAGAGTTCATGCCAGAAGACTTGTTCTTCTGTATTGGCGAGGGTCATGGCGATGATCATGGGGTAGGTAAGTTTTTTTTCTGCGAAGTCGCGTCCGACATCTTTTTTTATGATTTGGGCGTTTCCGGTATAATCGAGGAGGTCGTCGACAATTTGGAAGGCCATACCGATTTCTTCTCCTAAGGAGTGAAGGCGAGAGATTTCGTCTTTTTTTGCTCCGGCTAAGAGTCCGCCGATGGTTGTTGCGACGCTGAAAAGGGCTGCGGTTTTGTGTTTTACGATGTTGAGGTAGGCTTTTTCGGAGGTATCAAGACGTTCCAGCCAGTAGAGTTGCAAGAGTTCTCCTTGAGCCAACATGGAAGACGCCCATGAGAGTTGTTCTATGACGCCTGGTGTTTTGCATTGGTCCATGATGGCTAAGGTTTGGGCGAAGATGTAGTCCCCTACGAGGATGGCGCGTTTGTTTCCCCAGAGGGAATGAGCGGTGGGTTGGTCTCTTCTGGCGGAAGATTCGTCGATGACGTCGTCATGTAGGAGGCTAGCGGAGTGTAGGAGTTCCATACATGCGGCGGGTCCTGCGAGTTGAGAGCCTTTGTATCCGCACATGCGTGCGGTTCCGATGCACAAGAGGGGACGGAGTCGTTTTCCGCCTGATTTGAGGATGTGGCTTCCGATGATGGATGTGATGGGGAGTCCGCCTTCGAGGGCGTGGTTGATGACGGAATCGACTTCTTTTCTGTCGGAAGTGGTGAGTTCGAGAAGAGGAGCCAATTGGGAAGAGAAGGAGGAAGAGCTCATGATAGGGGTTTATTTGGGAATGATTTTTCGGTTTTAGGGGTGAGGTGGTTGGTGTTGATTTGGGGGTTGTGAAGGTATTTCTGGTGATAGGGAAAGGAGGAGTCGAGGAACGAGCAGACTGAGAATGGTTGTTCTTAGGAGGAAAAAGATGACGAGGCTTGCCCAAATTCCTTGTGCTCCGTAGGTTTGTGGAAGCAGGTATATCATGAAGGCAAAAGCGGCAAAACACAAGATCATAGAATTGCGAATGAGGATGGTGAGTCCGGCACCGAGGAAGAGTCCGTCTAGGGTATTGAATCCGACGATGAAGAGGGGGAAGAAGGTCATGAGTAGGAGGTATTCTTGGGCATGATTTTGAATGGATGTGAGGTTGGTTTGGAGAGAGATGATGAGTTCGCCGCCGAAGAAGAAGAAGCAGGAGTAAGCGGCGGTCATGAGGAAGGCCCAAGCGAAAACGGCTTTGATGACCTGTAGTCCTTGTTTTTTTGATTGTGCACCTTTTGCTCTTCCCATGCAGACTTCGCCGGCATCGGCGAAGCCGTCGAGTCCGTAGGTGGTGAGGAGGACGAAGGTCATGAGGACGGTATTTGTGGCGAGGATTTCTGTTTGGATTTCGCCGCTTTTGACGAAGAAGAGGGTGAAAGAGGATTGGAGGAGGAGGGATCGGACGAAGAGGTGGGTATTCATGCGAAAGATGGAGAAGAGTCTGGAGGGTTTGAAGGTGAGTTTGATATGGTGTTGGAGTTGGAATTTGAGGGCGGGAGCGACGAAGGCGAGGGCGATGAGGGCGCCGAAGTAGGATGCGATGAAGGTTCCCCAAGCGATGCCTTCGATTCCCCAGGAGAAGACGAAGACCAAGAAGAGGCTTGAGGTTGCGTTGATAATTCCGGCAATGAGGGTGATGATGAGGATTTTTGCGGGTTGTCCTTTTCCGAGGAGCCACCCTGAGCAGACGAGGATGAAGAGTTGAGCGGGTATGTCGAAAAGTCGGATGGAGAGGTAGAGGGAGAGGGGTTCGACGATGTCTGTTTGTGGGTTGCTAAGGTGGAGAGAGAGGAAGAGGAAGAAGGGTTGCAAGAGGAGGAAGAGGCATCCGAGGACGAGGGCCCATGTGCATCCCATTTGGAGGGAGAGAGAGATTTCCGAGGGGTTGTTGGCGCCTGAGGCTTGGGCGGTTTTGGCGGAAGTGCTCATTCTCAGAAAGTGACAGCACCCGAGGATGATGCCGTGAAACTGTGTCCCGAGGGCGAGGGATGCGAGGAGGGAAGGGTCGCTGAGATGTCCTGCGATGGCAATATCGACAAGACTAAGGAGGGGCAATGTGATATTGATGAGGATGCTGGGAAGGGCGAGCCGTTTGATTTCCTGCATGGTGTGTGATTGAAAGAAGGGGAGCATGAGGTTTTTTCGGTAGCGTTTGGGTTGTGGATTTTTTGGAGAGAACCAAGAGAAAGGATAGAGGATGTGGGGTATAAAGTTAAGAGATCATAAGCCCTTGTTTTTTTTGGTGTTGGTGGGTTTGGTTCTTTTGGGCTATGTGGTGTATTACTCTGGGGAGAAGGCGGGGGTTTCTGAGGAGGTGTACAGTTATGGGGGTGAAACGATGGGTACGGGTTATGTGGTGAAGGTGAGGGGTGTATTTTCTGATGATATTCTTCATAGTTTTGCTGAGGATACGGAAGAGATTTTGGGTTCTATTGATGAGGAGATGTCGACGTGGCGAGAGGATTCGGTACTTTCTCGTTTTAATCGTGACGGGGGATTGTCGTGGTTTTCTGTTTCGGCGAGGATGGTGGAGATGGTGGAGACGGCGTCTTATCTTACGGACGTGACGTCGGGAGCTTATGATGTGACGGGGGGTTCTTTGTATGGTCTTTGGGGTTGGGAGGGTGGGGGTGTGAAGAGGAAGCCGTCGGAAGAAGAGATAGGGGATCGTTTGGGTGAGATTGGGATGGATAAGTTTGAGTTTCGCAAAGATCCGCCTTCGTGGCGTAAGCGTGTGGAGGGATTGCGGGTGGATCTTTCTTCTATAGCGAAGGGTTATGCGGTGGACGCGGTGGGTTTGATGTTGGAGGGAGAGGGTGTTTCTGACTATCTTGTAGAGATTGGCGGCGAGGTTCGGGTACGGGGTAGGAAGAGTCTGTATGAGGATTGGCGTGTGGCGGTGGAAGTTCCGACGACGGGTGAGAGGCGAATAAACACAATTTTGCGTTTGCGGGATGTGGGGATGGCGACGTCGGGTGACTACCGTAATTTTTTTGAGGAGGGGGGTAGGCGTTATGCACATATTTTGGATCCGCGTACGGGTTATCCTGTGAAGAGTCGTTTGGCGTCTGTGACGGTAATTGCGAAGACGACGGCCCTTGCAGACGGTCTTGCGACGGCATTATTTGCGATGGGGGAGAAGAAGGCTCGTTCTCTTGCTTGGGTGATGAATTGGCCTGTACTTTTGCTTATGCACGGGGAGGAGGGTCGTTTTGATCGTTGGTATTCTCCTGCCTTTGAATCTCTGGATTTGCATGTGACGGAGGTTCAAGAGGAGGAAGCACAACGCTGATGATGTGGAACAGAGAGTCCTCCCAAAGGAAGGCGTGCAAGTTAAGGGAGGAGGCACAAGAAAGGGGGGATAGACGTTAGGGAATAAGAACGGTAAGACCTGTGGTTTTTCTTTCTTCGAGGGCACGATGGGCGGTTTGGACGTCACGTAGGGAGAAGCGTTGATGGATTTTCATGACGGAAGGGTGGGAGGAGAGGAAATTGAAAAGTCGGGAAGCGGAGAGTTCGAGTTCTTGTCGTGTGGCGGTGTAGGCGGCGAGGGTGGGTCTTGTGAGGAAGAGGGAACCGTGGGAAGCGAGAATGCCTAGGTTGACGTTGGATACGGGTCCTGAAGCGTTTCCGAAGCTGACCATCATACCTCTTGGTTGGAGGCATTTTAGGGATTCTTCGAAGGAGTCAGCCCCGATGGAATCGTAGACGACGGGGAGGCCGTTGGGTACAAGTTCGCGAATTTTTTGGGAGAAAGACTCGCGGCTTGAAAAGACGTGGTCACACCCGAAGGCAAGAGCAGTTTCTTTTTTGTGTTCGGCACCGACAGTTCCGATGACGGTTACGTTTTTGCTTTTGAGCCAAGGTATGGCGATTTGTGCGAGTCCCCCTGCGGCGGCGTGCCAAAGGACGGTATCATGTTCTTTGACTTGGAAGGTTCTGTGGATGAGGTATTCTGCGGTGAGTCCGCGCAACATGAGGCAAGCGGCGGTATCGGAGGGTATAGGGTCTGGGAGTTTGAGGAGTTTTTCAGCATTGATATTGCGTTCTTCGCAGTAGGCGCCGAGATCATTTCCGTAGGCGACGCGATCACCGATGGAGAGATCGGGCAAGATTTTGTGTACATTTTTTCCACATGCCAAGACGATGCCGACGCCTTCACTTCCTAGGATGGTGGGTAGGGGCAAGGGGTAGAGGCCGTTTCTTTGGTAGATGTCGATAAAGTTGAGGCCGACGGCTTCATGGCGAATCCGCACTTCATGATCGAGGGGAGGAGAGAGGGGGGAGTCTTTCCATAGGAGATGGGATGCATCGCCGTAATGTTCGAGAATGATAGCTTTAGAGGTTGGATTATGGTTCATGGACTTCTCAGGCTGGGGTTTTTCAGGAAGGGAGGTTTTGGGTTTGAGATTTTTTTAGGAATTCGTCACGCCAAGCGAGGGTTTTGACGAGTCCTCCGAAGGGATAGAGGTGGAATCCTGTGATGGGAGATATTTTTGGGTCTGAGGAGGTATGGAGGGCGATGTCGTTGAGGAGGGCGTCGGGAGCTTGTTTTTGGGTGAGGAGGGCGATTTGTTTCATTTTTTGGCTGAGAAACCGCATGGAATTGCCGACGCCACAAGCTTTTGCGTGTCGGTAGAGGGTTTTTACGGTGGCGATTCCTGGGATTCCGAGGTGTATGGGGATTTGGTTTCCGGATTCGGAGAGCAAATCTATCCAAGTGAGAATGGGTTTGAAGGCGAAGCAAAATTGGGTGACGAGGTGGCAAGAGACGTGGGGATGGTCTTGAGCCCAAATGTTTTTTTGTTCGAGGGCTTTGAGGATTTGGTCTTGGGGAATGTCTGGTGATCCTTCGGGGTGTCCTGCGAAGTAGAGGCTATGGGTTTCTGTATTGAAAAGCCCTGTATTGAGGAGGTCCGTGGAGGAGGAGAAGGGACCGCATTGGTGGGGGCTGCTTCCGCCGAGTAGGAGGAATTGGGATGGATTTGAGGGTGAAGAGAGGAGGGCGAGGCCTTCTTCCAGCTCTTGAGGATTTTGGAGGTTTCGGGCGGCGATGTGGGCTACGCCTATCATGCCTTCTTGTCGGAGTCGAAGCACGGTGTGCACGGTTTGGAGGAAGGGTTGTTCGGGAAGGTGTGTGACAAAAACTCGCGTTTTGGGAGCGAGAAGGTCTGCGAAGGATTCGACGGACTGTGCGGCAAGGGGCGTGACTTCGAAGCTACATTTTGCGAGCCATAGATGAGAGGTTGTCATTTCTGGGAGAGGACGAGGAGATGGAGTCATGAGCGGTCTTTTATGTATCTAGAATAGGATTTCTGATGAGGTGGGTGTTTTTGGTGGAAGAGAGAAGGTGAGGTGGAAGGAGGTTAAGGTTAGCTCCGGTAATGGGCGTTGATGTCAACATAACCATGGGTGAGGTCGCTGGCATAAACTGTGGCTTCGGCATGGCCCAAAGAAAGTTCAACAGTGATGGAAACGCGATTTTCTTTGACGTGTTTTTCGCAAAAGGCGACGTGATTATGACATACTTTTCCTTGTTGATAAAGGGGACGGTCGCCGATGAGGATGGAGATGCGGTCACCCTCGAGAGGGATGAAGGTTTTTCCAAGAGCCATAGCGATTCTGCCCCAATTGAGGTCGCCGCCATGAACAGCGGTTTTGACAAGGGGTGAAGAGGCAACGGAGCGTGCGAAGATTTTGGCTTCTTCTTGGGTTCGTGCTTGTCGGACGTGAACGGATATAATTTTGGAGGCCCCTTCGCCGTCGCCGACGATTTGGAGGGCGAGGTCATGACAAAGGCTTTGGAGATGTTCGGAAAAGAGAAGTTCTTGGTGGGCAGAAAGGGTTGGAGATTGTCCTGTGGAGATGAGGAGTACCATATCGCTTGTGGAGGTATCGCCATCGACGGTGATGGCGTTGAAGCTGCCCTCGACGGCTTTTTCCAGGAGGTGTTGCAGGCGAGATGCGGGAAGGGAGACGTCGGTAAAGAGGAAGGCGAGCATGGTGGCCATATGAGGGGCGACCATCCCTGATCCTTTGGCGATTCCTGAGAGGGCGTAGGTGTTATTTTCGAGGGTAAGCGATCGGGTTGATCCTTTTGGGAAGGTATCTGTGGTCATGATGGCGGTGGCGGCTTTTTCCCATAGAGACGGGGAAAGAGAGGGAGAAGGTGTGTTGGGAGGGTTGAAGGAGAGGAGGGGAAAGGCATGGCAAAAGGGGGAGGGGTCGAGTTGTTCTCCGATGACGCCGGTTGACGCCATGAGCACTTGATTTTCGGGGCATTCTAGGGTTTGGGCGAGAGAGGCACATACGGCAGATAGGGCGTTGACCCCTTGAGTTCCTGTGCAGGTATTGGCGTTGCCGGCATTGACGATGAGTCCTTTTATGAGTCCCTGTTGGATGGCGGAGCGGGCCCGCACGACGGGGGCTCCGACTATGGAGGAACGCGTGGTCACGCCGGCAAGAGTGGCGGGGGTGTTGGCGGGGGTGGCGGCAGGGGTGTCGAAGCGTGCAACGAGGAGATTATCTCGAGGATGGTATCGTCCTTCAAGAGAAGCAGTGGCAAAGGAGAGGCCACGAATGGACGCAAGTGAGGGGAATGTGGAAGGAGCGAAGGGTGAAACGGGGGTCATTTTGGGGTCTGAGTTGGCGGGTGATGGGCGTTGGGTCTTCAAAGGGAAAGGGACACGGAGGGGTTGGAAAACATATCTTCTTCAAGGGCGATTCCTCCGATGAGTATGGGGGAAGAGGGTTGATTATACTCTACGATGGTGGCGGGGTGTGAGGGTATGAGGTGGACATGGTTTTCTGTATCTTCTTGCACGTCGGCATTGATGAAGGTTTCTTGGAGGAGGGAGGTAAGTTTTGCAGGCGAAGGGGCAAGGGGCATGGAAGAGGCGGAGGTGAGAAAGAAGGTATGATGTTCTAGGATGATGTTTTCGGGTTTTTCGTCTTGAGAGTCGAAGGCTTCTAAGAGGTTGAAGGTGAAGGCGTGGAGTTCGAGGCCTGATTTGAGGGGAATGGGTGCAAAGCTTAGGCTTATGATATGGAGGGAGAAGTTGAGGGGTTCGAGGAGTCTATGTTTTACGGATTCTGTGGCGAGGGTGTCTAAGATGTTGTCGGCGAGGGGCAGGAAGTTTTTTAGGGATGAAAGGGAAGGATTTTGTGGATGTTGTTCGTCATAGATTTCGGGTAGGAGGAGGTAGCGAATGCCTTCTGTGAGGAGGAGGCATTGACGTGCGATCATGTGTCGGTCTCCTCTTTTTACGAGGGTATTTTGGATATTTTTTGCGGTTTGCAGCCAAGCCATGACGTGTTTGGCTTCTTTTGAGAGGGAGATGTGGTCGTGATGTTTTCGTGAGGGTTGTTCGTCTGGGTCACGTTCTGGAGCGCGCGTGATGGGGGCGTTGTGGTTGATATTTTTTGAGCCTCTTGCGGTTTGAGAGGCATTATGTTTTAGGGATTCGTGAGGGTCTTTGAGACGGCCTACCATTGATACTCTCTCGTGTTTTTCATGGGATATGAGTTCTGGGTGTTGTGTTTATATTATACCACGTGGTGTGAGGGGTGTCATTATGTGGTGTGAGGTTTGTTTTTGCGGTTTTTTGATGGTTCAACCTTTTTGTTTTTATGATAGGGTGAATTTGTCTTTGGTGGCAATAGACATGAGTTTTTCTGAAATTAAACACGGAATTTTTGGCGAGGTTTTTTGGCGATGATGTCTCTTTATAGAGTTTTGGATATGGCGTTACAGCTTTATACGATGTGTGTGGTGGCGTGGGTTGTGATGTCGTGGTTGGTGGCGTTTGACGTGGTGAATCCTCGTCAGACTTTTGTGCGGATGCTTGGTCGTTTTTTGTCTGCGGTTGTTGAGCCTGTTTTGGCGCCTATTCGTCGTGTGATTCCACTTGTGGGAGGTATTGATCTTTCGCCTTTGGTCTTATTTTTTGCGATTTATCTTGTGCAGTCGCTTATGAGGGAATATTGGGGGACGATGTTTTATTGAGGTTGAGGGGCTTGTCTGCAGGGTTTGTCTGAGGGGGTTTTAGGGGCGAGGGGGACGGAGGTTGAAGGGCTGTCTGCAGGGTTTGAGGAAGGAGGATGGGGGTTGGAGGTTATGGGAGCAGGGAGCAAGAGCAGGGTGAGGTGGCGGGAACTTTGTTAGGAATTTTCTTTTACGAGAGCTCCTTTTTCTACCCGATAGGTGCTGTTGCACATTTTGGCAAGGTTGAGGTTGTGGGTTGCCATAAGCAAGCTGGATTCTTGATTTTTTACGGTATTGATGAGGAGGTTTGCGACATCATCTGCTCGCTCTGGGTCGAGGTTTCCTGTGGGTTCGTCTGCTATGATGAGTTCGGGACGGTTGGCAAGGGCGCGGGCGACGGCGACTCGTTGTTGTTGACCGCCTGAGAGTTGGGAAGGATAATGATGGCTTCTGTCCTGCAGGTTGATGAGGTCGAGGAGTTCCGAGGCTCTTTTGACAATGTCGGAAGAAGAAAGCTGGGATACGGGTTGGGCTATCCACATGGGCATCATAATATTTTCGATGGCGGTGAATTCGGACAAGAGATGGTGGTATTGATAGACGAAACCCATGCCTGTGAGTCTTTGTTTTGAGCGTTGTTCAGAGGAGGCTTTGGTCATATTGAGACCTTTGAAGGAGAGTTCGCCGCCATGGATGGTGTCGAGGAGTCCGGCAAGATGGAGGAGGGTAGATTTTCCGCAACCACTCGGTCCGATAAGGGCGACGCTTTCTCCTTGATTAAGCGTAAGGTTGAGATTTTTGAGTACAGGGAGAGGTTCGGATGATGTGGCGTAGACATAGTGTACGCCGCTCATGAGCAGAACGGGAGGTTGAGAGTTGTGAGGATTGGAAGTCATGAGGCCAGGGGTGGGGTTCAAGGTGCGGGATGGTTGAAGGTGTGGGATGGTTGAAGGGGCGGGGTGGTTGAAGGTGCGGGATGGTTTTAGGTGTGATCGCGAAGAACGGTGACGGGTTGGAGTTTCATCGCCCGCCAAGCAGGATAGAGGGAAGCGAGGAAGACGAGGAGGAAAGCGGTGGAAGAGACGAGGACGACATCGAAGAGTTCAGGTCTTGAAGGAAGTTTGGTAAGGAAATAGATTTCTTCTTGGAAGAGTCTGATATTGAAGGAAGTTTGGAGTATATTTCTGAGGTTTTCGAGGTTATGGGCGAACCAGACTCCCCCGAGGCTGCCGAGCAAGGTCCCGACGAATCCGAGCGAGGAGCCGACGATAAGGAATATGGCGAGGATGGAAGCCTTTGGCATTCCCATGGTGCGTAAGATGGCGATTCCTCGAGATTTGTCGCGTACCAACATAATTTGTCCTGAGATGATATTGAAGGCTGCGACGAGGATGATGAGGGTGAGGATGATGAACATGACATTTCTCTCGACTTCGAGAGCGGCAGTGAGAGTGGCGTTGTTTTGTTTCCAGTTGGAGATGCTGAGGTTTTGTGAGGAAGGATTTTCTTTGAGTTGTTGGGAGACGATATTGGAAGATTCCGGGTCTTTGAGGATGAGTCTGAATCCGCTTATGTGTTCAGGAATTTTGAAGAATCGAGCGGCTTCATCGAGAGGGAGGAGGGCGAGGGAGTTGTCGATTTGGTACATGCCGACTTCGAAAGTTCCGATGACTTTGTAGGCTTTGCTTCTGGGGATTCGTCCGAAGGCGGTGGAGGAGGTTTGGGAAGAAATGAGGGTGACACTTTGTCCTTTTGCTATACGGAGTTTTCTGGCGAGTTTGGAGCCGATAAGCATACCTTCGTTGTTTTCGAATTTCTGGAGGTCTTCGGGGGCTATAGAGATTTCTTTGAGGGAGAGGATGCCTTGAGGTTTGATACCTGTGAGGAGGATTCCTTGTGAGAAGTTGTGGGCGGTGAGCATGGCTTGTCCTTCGACGAAGGGCACGGTATGGACGATATGTTCGGAGTTTTTGAACATTTGTTCTATGGGGTGGTCTGGAGGGAGGGCGTATGGATTTCCACGCACCATGATGTGTCCGTTGACGCCTACAATTTTGTTGAGGAGGTCGTGGCGAAATCCGTTCATGACGGCCATGACGATGATGAGGGTGGCGACTCCGAGAAAGATTCCGATGACGGAGAACCAGGAGATGACGGAAATGAAGCCCTCACGTCTTGGAGCTCTGAGGTAACGCCAAGCGATTCGGAACACGAGGAGGGTGATGTGTGGAGATGTCATGGTTGTCTATTGAATGGTTTTTTGTTTTTGTTTATTTTTCTTAGGGAGATGGTGAGGGGGGATGATGAGGAGATATGTGTTTGAAGAAGGATTCCAGCTGGTCGAAGGAGAGGAAGGATCGTTCACCTGATTTTCTATTTTTGATTTCGACGACATGTTCTTTGATATTTTTGGGTCCGATGATGATGTGCCAAGGGATTCCGATGAGGTCCATATCTTTGAATTTGACGCCTGGTCTTTCATTTCTGTCGTCGAGTAGGCATGGAATATTCATGACTTGGAAGCGAGAGAAGAGTTCTTGAGAAAGGGAGTCACATTCGAGGTCGCCATTTTTGATATTGATGATTCCGACGAGGTAGGGAGCGATGCTTGAGGGCCATACGATGCCGTTTTCGTCGTGACATGCTTCGATGATGGCCCCGGCGAGTCGAGAGATTCCTATGCCGTAGGATCCCATTTGTACGGGTACTTTTTGGCCGTTTTGTGTTTCGACGAAAGCCCCGAGGGGGATTGAATATTTGTCGCCGAAGAAGAAGATATGGCCGACTTCGATTCCTTGTGTTTGCAGTCTGTATTCTGGGGGTACTTGTTCGTGGTAGAGGTTCATATCGACTTCGTCGTCTGTGGCGGCATAGAAGGAGAGCCAAGGAGCTATATGTTTTTCTGTTGTTCCTTGGAGTTGGGATGCGTTGAGTTTGAGGAGGCGAGCGTCGCAAAATATGCGGCTTTCGCCGGTTTCTGCGAGTATGACGAATTCATGACTTTTGTTTCCGCCTATGGGACCTGTATTGGCCTGCATGGGTATGGCTTTTAGGCCGAGTCGTTCGAAGGTTCTGAGGTAGGCGGCGAACATGGCGTAGTATGATTCCAGGCCATGTTTTTCTGAGATATCGAAGCTGTAGGCGTCTTTCATGAGGAATTCTCGCCCTCGCATGACGCCGAAGCGGGGTCGAATTTCGTCACGAAATTTCCATTGGATGTGGTAGAGGGAGAGGGGTAGGTTTTTGTAGGAGTGTACATCTTGAGCGAAAAGTTGAGTGATCATTTCTTCATTTGTGGGTCCGTAGAGCATGTCGCGGTTGTGTCGATCTTTGAGTCGGAGCATTTCGGGTCCGTAATTGTCGTATCGTCCTGAGGTTTGCCAGATGTCTGCATTTTGGATGGTGGGCATGAGCATTTCTTGGGCATTGATTCTGTTTTGTTCTTCTCGGACGATCTGTTCGATATGGCGTAGGACTCTGTATCCTAGGGGGAGCCAGGCGTAGATTCCGGCACTTGTTTGTCGTATGAGTCCGGCCCGCAGCATGAGTTGGTGAGAAAGGGCATGGGCGTCTGCTGGTAATTCTCGGGTTGTGGGAAGGAAGAGGGAAGACACGCGGTCTGAAGGAAAGGAGATCATGGATTTTTGGGAGTATAGGTTTTGAAGTTGGATGTGAGGTGGGGGCGTGCCTACGTTGTTTTATGGGAAGAATGTCTTTGAGTGTGGGCGTAGAGGGATGTAAGGGCGAGAGGCGTGATGGCGTTTTGGGAAGGCGAGGGAGAGCAGGCGTAAATTTGTTTTTGGGTATGTTATTTTTACTCTGGTTTTAGGGATGAGAAGTATTCAAAGAATTGGCTGTCTGGTTTGATGACGAAGGATGTATTTTCTCCTTGGAGACTTTCGGAGTAGGCTTGAAGGGACTTGTAGAAGGCGAAGAATTCTTCGTCTTGAGAGAAGGCTTCGGCGAGTATGATGTTTCGTCTTGCTTCGCCTTCACCTCTTAGGATTTCGGCTTCTCTTTCGGCTTCTGAGATGAGTACGACTTTTGTTTTGTCTGCATTTGCGCGAATTTTCCGTGCTATTTCTTCGCCTTCTGCGCGGAATTCGCGAGCGAGTCGTTCTCTTTCTGCGCGCATACGGCTATAGACGGCTTGGCTGGTTTGCGATGGGAGGTCTGTTCTTCCGATGCGTACGTCGACGAGGTCGAGTCCGAAAGATTTTGATTGGGGTTCGATTTCGCTGAGTATTTTTGCCATGATGTCATTTCTCTTATTGGAGAGGAGAGCGGAGGCGGTTTCTGTTGCGATGACGCGTCTGAGGGAGGAGTTGATGCTTTTTCCTAGGAGGTCACGGAGTCGGCTTTCTGTGCGGACGCGGGTGTAGTAGGAGACGGGGTCGATGATGCGGTATCGTGCGTATCCGTCGACGATGATACGTTTTTTGTCTGTGAGGAGGACTTCGAATGAGGGAGGGTCGATATCGAGGATACGTTTTTCGTAGACGACGAGGTTTTGGATGAAGGGTATTTTTGCGTTGAGTCCGGCTTCGTTTATGACGCGTTTGACCTCACCGAATTGGAGGACGATCATCTGTTGGGTTTGGTGGACGAAGAAGAGGGTTTGTGAGAGGACGAAGAGGGATCCGACGAAGAGTATGATGAGGGCGATGAAGCGGGGAGAAGATGTCATGATGGCTTAGGGGTCTGATGTGGGTTGTATGGTTTGGGTTTAGGGTGTGTGTCTGGGTTGGCGTGGTTTGTATGACTTGGGTTGGCTTGGGTTGAGGTTTCGGTTTTTGGGTGGTGATGGGGTGCAGGGGATAAGGAATTGTTGCTATTTTTTCTGTTTGAGGAGTTCTGGAAGAGGAAGGATGGGTACGACGCCGCCGCCCTCTTGATTCATGATAATTTTGTTGCTGTCTTTGAGTACATTGGAGATGGTTTCGAGATACATTCTTTTTCTGATGATTTCGGGAGCGTTTTTGTAGCTCTCGAGAACGGATGAGAATCGTGAGGCTTCACCGACGGCTTCGTTTATGAGTCGTTCGCGGTAGGCTTCTGCGGTACGGATGAGTTGTTCTGCTTGTCCTCGTGCGGAGGGTACGATGGAGTTTGCGTAAGCTTCAGCTTCGTTTCTTTGACGGTCTCGGTCTTGTCTTGCGCGTTGGACGTCGTTGAAAGCGTCGATGACTTCGCTTGGCGGGTCTGATTTTTGGAGGACGACGGATTCGATTTCGACGCCTGTCCCGTAGCTATCGAGGACGTTTTGCAGGAGTGATTGTGATCGGAATTCGATATCTTCCCTTCCTGAAGTGACGGCTTGGTCGAAGGTGGTTTGTCCGATGACTTCGCGCATGACGCTTTCTGCGGCGAGTTGAATGGTGCCTTCCGGTTGTCTTATATTGAAGAGGAAAGCGACGGGGTCTCTTATTTTCCAGAAGACGGTGAAGTCCATATCGACAATATTTTCGTCGCCTGTGAGGATGAAGCTTTGTTTGGGGATATCACGAATGGCGTCGCTGTTCGCGTTGAGGGGCTCATAGCCGATGTTGATTCGTCTTGAACGTTCGACTTCGGGAAGGATGAGGTTTCCTATGGGAGCGGGAAGGTTGTAGTGGAGTCCTGGTTCTGTGACTTCATTGAGAGCACCGAAAATGAGCTCGACGCCGTTTTGTCCTGGTTGGACTCTGTAGACTCCGGTGAGTAACCACACGCCGATGAGGAGGGAGATGGCGACAAAGATTCCGGAAGGGCCGAAGAAATGTTTTAGAGGTCCGGATCCGCGTGGCATTCCGGAACGCATTTTTTCCTGCCAGTTTTGAATGATGGCGTCGATGTTAGGAGGGGAAGAGTGTTTTTTCCCCCAGGGATTTTTGTTCTGTTCCCAAGGGTTCTTGTCTTCGGGTCCTTGTGACCATGGCATGTCGTTGTTCCTTGCTTTTTTGAGGTGTTGGGTGGGTTGTTACGTTCGGGTGGCTGTGCTTGGTTGCGTTTGGCTGGGGTGCTTGGTTGGTTGCGTCGGCTGGCTGTGCGAAAAAGAAGTTGAGAGCAACAGGCGACATAACACAATATAGGGAAGATGAGGGGAAAGTACAAGAACAAGAATTTATGTAAAAATATATAAAACCTTATTAAGCGGAAAAGAAAAGAAAAAGAGATCCCAAAACAACAAGGAATAGAAACACAAAGCGGTAGCTTTTTTGGATGCGCGAGAAGAAAGACGAACGAGAGGGTTTTTCATTTTCTTCAAGAGTATCAAGAGCTGTTTTGGCTATGTGGAGAAGGAGGTCATCGACGAGTTTTTGCCAGAAAAGGTCTGTCTGACGGGAATTTATATGGGCGATCCGCCCCCCAAGCGAGGTTGTGGTCAAGGAAAGATCGATGTTGGTGGCATTAGGTTCAAGGCTTGTTTTGGAAGGTTTTGCTTTGTGAAGCTGAAGCTGCCATTTGTGTTCGACTCCCCCATTGCGTCCGTCTTGAAGTTTTCCTCGGAGTTCGAGGGTGTAGGGTTGTCGTATTTCGCGATAGTCTCCTTGGAGTTCTGCTTTGAAGGCTTGAGAGTGGAAAGAAAGGAGGACATGTGCCTCCTGTTGTTTGTGATGGAAAGAGAGAGTGAGAGGAGATTTTTTGGGAGTCCACATATTTTGGCGATTGCGAGAAGCGAAGAGTTTCCACACTTCACGTCGTGATGCGGAGATTTTGGTGTTTGCACGGTGAAAGGAAGTTCTGTTGGGATCGAGGGCGGGCACGTACATTGACCTTGAGTTTTTATTTTTCGGAAGAGGATCGTTTGTTGAGGATTTCGAGGGTGATCTCTGCGACGGTTTTCATATCGAGAGCGTGAGGGTATAGTTTTTTGATGGCATTGATGACCTGTCCCCTATCTTTAGGGGAAGAGATTTTGAGGTCGTCGATGATCATTTCGACGGCTTCTCGTGTTTCGTTTTCGTTCATTTTTTTGGGCAGGAAGGAAGAGATGACGTTCATTTCTGCGATTTCTCTTTCTGCGCGTTCTTTTTGTTGGTGGGTTCTGTAGATCATTTCGCTTTTTTTGCGTTGAGTGATCATGGTTTCGAGGAGTTTCATGATATTTTCGTCTGAGAGTCCTTGACCTGTATCGACGCTTCGTGCGGCGATGTCGGCGTCTTTTATGACGGCGAGCATGAGTCGAAGGGTGGATCGTGCGACGTCGTCGTCATTGCGCATGGCTTGTTGGAGTGCCATGCTAATTTTCTGCCGCATTTGATTTTCTTGTTCCATGGGAGTCCTTTGTTTTTTCTGGTTTTTTTGGTTTCGGGTTTGAAGTTTTGGAGGGGGTGGGTTGAAGGGGTATGGTGTGGGTTGAAGGGGTATGGTGTGGGTTGAAGGGTTATAGTGTGGGTTGAGGGGTTATAGTG
>CAKMZR010000018.1 GCA_929200455.1 uncultured Alphaproteobacteria bacterium
GTGCTGTTGTATGGAGAGTGTATTGTGTGGGAGTTCACGCCACATGCGTTCGGTTTTGACGGAAAGAGCGGAAATGGCACTTACGAGTTTTTCTGGTATGAGTGTTTCGAGGGTCCATTCGCGTTTCATGAGTTTGAGGTTTGTGGCGTGGAGGACATTTTCTTGGACGAGGTTGTCTTGAGTTGCTTTTTCGAAGAGTTCTTCCATATCTGGAAGGTTATAGATTTGGTGTTGAAGGGACGGGATGAGTGCGACTTGTCTGCTGCGAGCGTCTGCTCCTTCTTGGGGCATGACGACGGCGTTATCCCAAAAGAGTACGGATTCGATTTCTCCGAGCGTAGAAATTTTCTCGAAGCGTTGGCAAAGGGTGGAGTAGGGCGTATTCATTTTGGTTTTGGGTTGTAGGTTGTTGGGGTATAGGTTAGAAGAGAGAGGGGTATGGGCATAGTAAGATATAAGGAGAATAGAGAATGAAAGCGGATGGTAAGTCTGGAGATTACAGGGTACGCGACATAAGTTTGGCGGGTTGGGGACGTCATGAGGTGGATATAGCGGAAACGGAGATGCCGGGACTGATGGCCCTTAGAGAGGAGTATAGGGGTAAGAAGCCGCCACTTCAAGGAGCGAGGATAGCGGGCTGTTTGCACATGACGATTCAGACGGCGGTTTTGATAGAGACTTTGGTGGAATTGGGGGCGGAAGTTCGTTGGTCGAGTTGCAATATTTTCTCGACACAAGATCACGCGGCAGCGGTGATAGCGTCACGAGGCATACCTGTTTTTGCGTGGAAGGGTATGAGTGAGGAAGAGTACGAGGATTGTATTATTGCGACGATAGAGGGTAAGGACGGCTGGCGTCCGAACATGTTGCTTGACGACGGGGGTGATTTGACGGCGATTATGCATGAACGTTATGAGGATGTTTTGAAGGATGTGAAGGGTATTTCGGAAGAAACGACGACGGGTGTTCTTCGCTTGAGTCAGATGGCGTCATCTGGGAAGTTGCGTGTTCCTGCGATGAACGTGAATGATTCTGTGACGAAGTCGAAGTTTGACAATTTGTACGGGACGCGTGAGAGTTTGATAGATTCTATTCGTCGAGCCACGGACGTGATGATAGCGGGGAAGAGGGTATTGGTGGTGGGTTACGGGGATGTGGGGAAGGGTTCTGCGATGTCTTTTCAGCGTGCGGGAGCACGTGTGACTGTGTCTGAGGTGGATCCGATTTGTGCACTACAGGCTTTGATGGAAGGATTTAATGTCTCTCCTGTGGAGGATGTGATTGGGGATGTAGATTTGTGTGTGACGGCAACGGGGAACGAGCAGGTGGTGACGGTGGATGCGATTCGTCTTATGAGGGATCGCTCGATCTTGTGCAACATTGGACATTTTAACACGGAAATTGACGTGGAAGGATTGATGAATTATCCGTGGCATGAAGTGAAGCCTCAGGTGCACGAGGTAGAGTTTCCCGATGGGAAGAAGGTGATACTTTTGGCAGAAGGTCGACTGGTGAATTTGGGATGTGGTACGGGTCACCCGAGTTTTGTGATGTCGGCATCTTTTACGAATCAGGTGATGGCACAGATTGAGCTTTGGCAGAAGGGAGAGGAGTATGGGAGGGAAGTGTATGTGTTGCCCCGTCATTTGGACGAGAAGGTGGCCCGTCTTCACCTTGATCGTCTGGGGGGTAAGTTGGGAGTCTTGACGCCACGTCAGGCGGAATATATCGGAGTGGCGGTGGAGGGTCCTTACAAGAGCGACAGTTACCGTTATTGAGGGGAGGTTTGTCGCAGAGAGGGAGGGAGGAGTTCTTGTGAGTGATTGGAGAGGGTGGTATCGAGTTGGTGGAAGAATTCTTGTTTGGAGAGTCCAGGAGGGATGATGGGTCCAATTTTGACGCATACGGTACCTTTTGCCATCCAGAAAGGTTTTCCCCAAAAGAGTCCGCTGTTGTGTGCGACGGGCACGACGGGAATTCCGAGATTTTTGTAGAAGAAGAAGATTCCTGATTTGCTTTTGTACGGAGCCCCGGGTTTTTTTCTGGTGCCTTCTGGACAAATGAACAGGCTATTTTTCTTTTTTAGGACATCTTTTTTTGTGGATGAGAGGATTTGTTCGAGATTTTCTTTGGAACCTTTTCTATCGATGAGGAGTCCTCCATAGTAGGGTACGCACTTTCCGAAGAGGGGAATATTTAAGACTTCTCTTTTTGTGATGAAAGAGGTGTAGGAGTTGACGAAATGCATGTGCATGATGTCTTCCCAGTTGGACTGATGATTGAAGGCGAAAATGGCGTGTGTTGAGAGGAGGTTGTCCGGGTCTTCTACGCGGTATGAAATGTTTGTGATGTATTTGAGGAATATGTTCAGCATATAGACGCCAAACATGCGTCCGTGGAGTCCTTTTTCTTGTGTTCTTAATTTGGAATTTAGGTAGATGAAAAGAACGCCGACGACGCCTCCGAGATGGTAGATTACGAAGAAGATGACGGATCGGATGATGGAGACGCGAGGTGGGTGTTCGGGTATGGGAAGAGAAGTATTCATGGGTCTATGTGGCTAGAGAGCGAAGTCGTTGAGGGGGTAGGGAGGGAAGTGTTCGGAGGAAGTCCTGAGAGGTCCGGGTTCTGTGAGATTGGTTCCTGGATTTGCGGAAGGTTTGCCTCGTTGGAGTCGTTCGATGACGGTCTGCATGTGTGCAATTTTTTCTGGAGTTTTGTTGCGTTTGTAAAGGTGCTGAGCTTTTTTCCACTTGTCGAAAGCGACGTGTTCTTTTCCCTGTCGAAAGCGTAAATAGCCGGTATTGCTGAGGATGGCGGCGAGATTGTTGTTGGGTTCTTTGGCGATAAGTTTTGCCCGTTCGAACCAGAAGTCTGCGATGGTGATTCTGTTCATTCTGACGTTAAGCAGAGCGGTGAGATGGCAGCTTGTTTGGAAGAGTTCCGGTTTTTCTTTGAGGGTAAAGCTGACAGCAGATGCATGATCGAGTGCTTGAGCGGCGGTGTCGTAAGCCCCTTGTGTCATTCGGTTTACGGCGAGTTTATGAAGGATTTCGACGAGGGTGAAAGCGGAAGAAAATTTTGAGGCTTCCGGGACGAGTTTTTCGAGCAAATCTTCGGCATGTTTCCAGAGTTTGTGGTGTTCATAGATGTGGACGATGTGGAGTCCGGCGGCAAGAGAAAGGGGCGTGTTCTGTTGTGCGATGGCGAGGTTTCGGAGTTGTTGTGTCATTTTGAGAGCGGTACGCCATTTTCCGTGGAAGCTTGCGATGTGGCTGAGTGCTTTCATTTCGCTGAGGAGTTCATTCCATAGGCTTAGGGAGATGGCGATACGTCCGGCGGCCTGGATGTGTGAAGTTGCGAGGTTCCAGCGTTTGTCGAGGGCGTAAAGGGTGCCGAGGATGTGCTGGGCTCGCATATGGAGTTCGCTTTTTGGGAGGGTGAGGAGGTGTTTTTTTGCATGAGAGCAAGAGGAGAGTCCGTGACGTATATTTTTTGCTTTGATGGCAAAAGACGCGGTTTGTAGCCATAGGGAGACAAGGGAGGAGTCATTGAGGATGTAGTGTTCCTGAGCAATTTTTGCGGCTGATGCGGCATGAGCGAGGGCGTGTTCGTAGTTTTTTTCGAGGTCGTAAAGGACTGAGAGTTTATAGTGTATGAGGAACAGCACGGCAGGTTGTGTTTTTTCTTGTTGTTTTTCGTGTAATTTCCAAGCCTGAAGGCGAGAGATGGCGTGAGAGTAAAGTTTTTGTTTGATAAGGAGGAGTACGGGGAGAAGTTGTAGCTGGAGCGTGTCTGGTTCGCTGTCATTGATGATGGGCGTATAGCGGCTGGCGTGTTCGAGGGATGAAGGGATGTGGAGGAAGTTTAGGGCGACGATGATTGCGTTGAGGCGTTTTTGATTTTGGCGTGCAAAAATGGGGGGGGTATACTGCAATTTTGCCTGTGTTTTCTCGAGATCATAGACGAGGGAGGAGAAGTCGCCTCCTTGGGAAGCTTGAAGGAGGATGGATGCCCATTCATTGTTTTTGTCGATGAGGGGTGAGGAGAAGGTGAGGGCTTTTCCTGCATATTTTTGCCAATGCTGGAGGATTGGGCGTTCGATCTGTGAGGAGAGGGGAGAGAAAGAGGAGGAGATGTGGTCTTCGACAAAAGTCCAATCGAAGGGAGTAGGCAAGGCGAAAATTTTTCTTGTGATGGTGAAAAGGTGATTTTGGAATGTGTGGAGGGACGAGACCTTTGTGTGGGTAGCGGAAGAAGCAGAAGAAAGGATATTCTTTTTTTCTTCTGAAGGGATAGATTCGACGCGTTTTAGGGATGAGGAAAGGGAAGGATAGGCCATAAGGTTCTGGATGGAAAAGGGATCGATTCGCAGGGACTCAAACGGCGATTATGTAGGGAACATCTTAACAAGTCAAGGAGAGATCAGAGCATGAAGCGAGAGAGGTCGGAAGTTTCGCGCATATGGACGAGTTGTTCTTCGACGAAAGCTTTTGTGACTATGAATTGTTGTCCTGAAAGGTTGGGGGCGTTGAAGCTTACGTCTTCAAGGATTTTTTCCATGAGTGTGTGAAGTCTTCGTGCTCCGATATTTTCGACGTTGTCATTGATTTCGGCTGCGATTTCTCCGATGGTGGAGATGGCGTCATCTTCGAAGACGAGTTGGAGTCCTTCGACGGAGAGGAGAGATTGGTACTGAGAGGGAAGGTTGTGGGTGGTGTCTTTGAGAATACAAATGAGGTCGTGGCTATTGAGGGGAGCAAGGGTGACACGCACGGGGAGTCGTCCTTGAAGTTCTGGTAAGAGGTCTGAGGGTTTGGCTTGGTGGAATGCACCACTTGTGATGAAGAGGATGTGGTCTGTATTGATGTTGCCGTAGCGTGTATGGACGGTGGTTCCTTCGATGAGAGGGAGGAGGTCTCGTTGGACTCCGGCGCGTGAAACATCGCCGCCGTGCCGTTGTGAGGTTTCACAAATTTTGTCTATTTCATCGAGAAATACGACGCCATTTTGAGCGGCGATATTAAGAGCGTCTCGAGCGATTTTGTCTTGATCGATGAGGGAGTCGAGTTCTTCTTCCAAGATGAAGTCGTAGGCTTCTTTGAGAGGGATGCTTCGTTTTTTTGTGCGGGCACTTCCCATTCCTGCTTGTTGCATCATATCGCTAAGATTGAAGACTCCCATTTGAGCTTGTGCGGGCATGCCTGGGATGTCGAACATTTGGGAAAAGGGTGATTTGTTTTGTTCTTTGAGGTGGACGTGGATAATTTGGTTATCGAGGGCCCCACTTTTTATTCGTTCTATGTATGTTTCTCGGGTGGTTTCGCGTGCTTCTTCGCCGATCATGGCTTCGAGGATGCGTTGGATGGTGGCGTGTTCTGCGTCTGGTTGGAGTTCTTTTTTGGCTTTGGCGGTTCTCATTCTGACACTGACTTCGACGAGGTCGCGAATAATTTGTTCGACATCTCTACCTACGTAGCCGACTTCAGTAAATTTGGTGGCTTCGACTTTGACGAAGGGAGCTTCGATGAGTTTGGCGATACGGCGAGCGATTTCTGTTTTTCCGCAGCCGGTGGGTCCGATCATCATGATATTTTTGGGAAATATATCTTCTTGGATGTCTTGGGGAAGTTTTTGTCGACGCCACCGGTTACGGATGGCGATAGCGACGGCTTTTTTTGCATTATTTTGACCGATAATGAATCGGTCGAGTTCTTTGACGATATGTTCGGGGGTAAGGGTGCTCACAAGATTTCCATTTGTATGTTGTGGTTGGTGTAGACACAGATGTCTGCGGCGATAGCGAGTGATTTTTCGACGATATCTTGAGCGGAGAGGTCATGTTCTATGAGAGCGCGTGCGGCGGCGAGGGCGAAGGGGCCTCCGGATCCGATGGCGATGATTCCGTCATCGGGTTCGATGACGTCGCCGGTTCCTGAGATGATGAGGGAGATATTTTTGTCAGCGACAACCATGAGGGCTTCAAGGCGTCGCAGGGCTTTATCGGTCCGCCATTCTTTGGCGAGTTCCACGCACGCGCGACTGAGTTGGGAGGGGTATTGTTCGAGTTTATGTTCGAGTCGTTCATAGAGTGTCATGGCGTCAGCAGTTGATCCGGCGAATCCTGCGACGACGTGTCCTTGAGCGAGGCGTCGGACTTTGTGGGCTCGAGCTTTCATGATGGTAGGACCTTGACTGACTTGGCCGTCTGCGGCCATGACGAGCTGGTCATTTTTTCGGACGCACAGGACAGTTGTGGATCGTATGATATTTTTTGTCATGTTTTGTTGTTTTCTTGTGTGTGGTCACTCGTGACGTAGTCAATTATGACTGTGGTGCCGGAAGAGGGATTCGAACCCCCGATCTTCGGTTTACAAAACCGCTGCACTAGCCACTGTGCTATTCCGGCATGCTCCTTGAGTGTGAGGTACACCATGGAGAATACAAGAGAAAGGCGATAGGTCAAGTCTTTTTGGGAAGAGGGAGAAGATGAGGTTGACAAAAGGCTAATAAAAGGCTATTTATTCTCAGCACGGGGCGGGATAAACGCGAGTCTGCGGACTTTGGATCGGAAACGAATTAAGAAGGTTGAGGGTTTAGATGAAAGTTGTAAGTTCACTCAAGACGCTGAAAAAGCGCGATAGGCACTGCCAGATTGTGCGTCGCCGTGGCAAGTTGTTGGTGATTAACCGCCTCAAGCCTCGCTTTAAGGCCCGACAAGGCTAGAGCGAGAGAGGGACAAGCAGAACTTGTTCTGGCAGACTACTATTGTCGGGATGTGAGAGAACAGGTTTCTTTGCCGAGGGGCAGGGCATAATTTTCGATATAAGCTGTGATCATGGAGCCCTTTTGGCTTTTTCTGATGACGTGCTTGAGGGCGGCGGGCAGACGGTCTTTTTTGTAGAAATAGATGCTCAAGACACATTCATCTTCTAGGAATTGCCAAATTTCGGTATAGCCTTCTCTGAGTTTCTGATGGGGATCGCCAAGCCAAGAAGAGATGGTTTCTTGAGAAACGCCGATAAGTCCTGGGGGTTGGACGTTGGGGAGGACACGCAAAAGGCTTTTGACTGTCATAGCCGCGTTGCTTTTTTTTTGTGTCCAAGGTATGGGCTCTTGTTCAAGCCCCTGTTGAAGCCATAGAGCGAGGGTGTCGATTTTGTGTTCGTAGAGGCGTGTTCCGTAAGGGTCGATGCCGTCAGGTGCTACGTTATTGCGGGCGTAAGCGTAAAAGTTTGGTTTTGAGGTGTCGGATTCGGTATTTTTGGTGGGGAACTCTTTAAAGAGGTAGTTTTTCGCGCCTTTGATATTGACGTGTTTTTGGGGACGTGCGTTGTGTTGCGTGAGAGGAGAAAAGGGGGGTGAAGAGTGAGGGCGAGGTGCGTCTTTGATGAAGGAAGCGAGTTCATCTGTTGCTGCGGTTTTTAGGGTGTTATTCCAAGGATCATGGAAGTCGGGTGGTTTTGTGTTTTGGGTACGACGAGAGTTTTTGTCTTCATCGGGTAGGTAGACATGATGAGAATTTCCTCCGAGACAGCCTTCAAGGGTGAGTATGAGCAAAGCGGAGGAAACGAGTGAGAGGATTTTTTTTCTTTTTCCCACGTTTTAGAGTCCTCCGACGCAAAAGAATTTGGTTTCACACCATTCTTCGATCCCTTGCCGAGCTCCCTCCCGTCCGAGTCCGGCTTCTTTGACACCGCCGAAGGGGATGGTTTCTGTGGAAAAGATTCCTGAATTGGCGACAACGATTCCGTACTCAAGGGCTTCTCCGACTCGGAAGAGTCGTCCGGCATCTTGTGTAAAGAAGTAGCCGGCAAGCCCAGCTGGCGTGTCGTTGGCGATGGCGATGGCTTCTTCTTCTGTGTCGAAAGACATGATAGGCAAGACGGGTCCGAAAGTTTCTTCGGACATGACGAGCATAGAAGGTTCGACATTATGAAGGATAGTGGGTTCGTAAAACTGTTCACCGATGTGAGAGGCAGGTTTTCCGCCTTTGATGAGGGTTGCGCCTTTTCTTTCGGCATCGCGGACATGCTCATCGACTTTTTCCAGACCTTTTTTGTTGATGAGGGGACCGATAGTGACGCCTTCTTCGAATCCGTCGCCGACTTTAAGTTCTGAGACTGCACTTTCGATGGCTTCGAGGAATCGGTTGTAGATATTTTTCTGTACGAGGATACGGTTTGCACAAACGCAAGTTTGTCCTGCATTGCGGAATTTTGAGGCCATGGTTCCGGCGACGGCGACTTTGATGTCTGCATCATTAAAGACGATCAAAGGAGCACATCCTCCAAGTTCGAGGGAGACTTTTTTGACTGTGGAAGCGCTTTGTTCGAGAAGTTTTTTCCCGACTGCAGCGGAACCGGTAAAGCTTAATTTTCGGACGAGAGGAGATTTGCTCAAGATGGGCCCGATAGCGATGGCGTCTTCACGAGATCCGGTGAGAACGGAAAGCACGCCTCGTGGGAGTCCGGCATGAATGGCGAGTCTAGCAAGGGCAAGAGCGGACATTGGGGTATCTTCGGCGGGTTTGAGGATGAAGGTACACCCGGCGGCAAGAGCGGGAGCGACTTTGCGTGTCAGCATGGCTGAAGGGAAGTTCCAAGGGGTGATTCCGGCACCGACGCCAACGGGCTGTTTTAAGACGAGATGGCGTTGGTCTAGGCGTGAAGTTTGCAGAATTTCGCCATGGACTCGTTTTCCTTCTTCAGCGTACCATTCGACGAAGCTCGCGGCATATAGAATTTCGGCTTTGGCTTCGTGTAGGGGTTTTCCCTGTTCGTATGTCATGATTTTGGCGAGGTCGTCTGCATGTTCGAGGATGGCTTCATACCACCGACGCAGGATCAAGGCGCGTTCTTTTGCGGTAAAGGCTTGCCATTCCGGCAGAGCTTTAGTGGCGGCATGAATGGCACCTTCAGCTTCTGTTTTTCCCATGCGAGGGAGTTCAGCTATGGGTTTTCCGTCTGAAGGGTTGACGACATGATAAAACCCCTGGCTGCCATTGGAGACCCAGTCTCCTCCGATGAGGCCAAACTCGCACCACAAAGCTTGGTTGTTTAGTTGAATACTCATTGTTTTTCCTCTTTCTTGATATGTAATGCATAGCGTTCATTCTCACCTTTACCGTTTTTTGTTTTTTGTCAGAAAAACAAAGATGTATGAATGAAACTATTCATTTATATAGAGGAGAGTGTAGCACGATGAAAAGTTTTCTAGACAAAAATCTTTGTTTTGGCAATCACTTTTTTTATATCTAGGTAGGAAAAAGGCAAAAATAAATAATTACGAGCAAGGGATGGTCTATGTTTATACGAGGTGAGAAAAGTGTTTTCGGACATCGTATGGATGTTTTTCTTCCCAATCTGCGATCCATTTTTTGAAATTTGCATCAGCTCCTGGAGGCATGACAATGCGGACGACGGCAAAAAAGTCGCCCCGAACCTTGTGTTCTGTAAGCATTCCTTTTCCTTTGAGTCGCAATGTGTGTCCATGATTCACACCTGCGGGGATGCTGAGGAGCACGGGTCCTAAGAGTGTGGGGACGGGTATTCTGCATCCTTCGAGAGCTTCTGTGAGAGTCAAGGGGACATCGAGATAGACACGTTCGCCTTCTACACGAAAAAGATCGGGTTCTTTGACATGCACGGTCATGAGGAGATCGCCGCGTGCTCCGTTATTTTCTCCTTGTAGTCCTTTTCCTTTGAGTCGCAAGACTTGTTTGTCTTTGGTTTGGGGAGGGATAATGACTTCGACCCATTGTCCATTGAAGAGTCGGACAGGTTTTTTTGTGCCGTTCATGGCGTCATTGGGGGGGATTTCGACGGAATAGTGAATATCGCGCCCGGCGGCAGGAGAAGTTTTTCTGCTGTTGAGGGTCGTGTCTGTTTTGTTTTTTCGATTTTGCCATTCGCGTTTTTTCAAGAGTGCTGAAAATTGTTTGGTAGCGGGCATGTCGCGAGAAGGTGAGTCTTCGTGGATTTCTGCATTTTCTGTGTGGATGGAAGAAGCGACATTGTCGTAGCTGTTGTAGGATTTGTGACTCTGGGCGTCTGCGTAGGCATCGGCAGGGTTTCTACGCATCCGCCGAAAAATATTTTGTATGTCGTAGGTATCGAACTGTTTGCGTCTTTTTTCATTCATGAGGAGATGATAGGCCTCATTGATTTCTTGAAATTTTTGGTGATAAAGCGGGTTGTCTTTGTCTTTATCGGGATGCCATTGTTTTGCGAGTCTGCGGAATGCGGATTTGATGGTCATTTTGCTGGCGTCTTTGGGTACGCCGAGAATGGTATAAGGATCGTTCATGGGACTATTACAGTGATGATCACGACAAATAAACGGTGAATGAGAGGGGGGGATGATTGAGTGAGAAAGCATCGACACCCGTTTGCGACTAAGCTAGTATAGGTACCATAATTTATCAAGTTTGTTTATGGGTGGGGAATGGAAGGATCGAGGGAATTGGGATGAAGAAAGATTTTTCGGATACGCGTCTTGGGCGTAGGATGTCTGGGGTTGGTGCGATTAAGGACTTTGATTGGCCTGAAAACTGCGGAGATATTGGTATACGGATTGATGTGAACGGACAATGGTTTTACGGTGGCAGCCCTATAGGAAGGATGGAGATGTGTCGTTTATTTGCGTCGATTTTGCAGTGTGACGACGAGGGGAAGTACTGGATGGTGACGCCGTATGAGCGGATTGTGGTGGAAGTGGCGGATGTTCCTTTTATGGCGGTGGATATGGATCGTCGTCAGGAGGGGGAGGAGAGGGAGTCTATTTATTTTGTGACGAACATGGAGCAAGAGATTCGGCTTGATAGGGATCATGAATTGAGGATTGACTATAAGGAGGGAGGAGAGGAGCCTCGTCCGTATGTGAGGGTGCGTAAGAATCTGTGGGCACGTCTTACGCGTTCGGTTTTTTACCGCTTGGTGGAGGGAGCGGAATTGGATGGGAAGGGTGGACTGTATGTGAAAAGCGGGGATGAATTTTTTGTGCTGGGAGAGGTTTGAGCTGGAGATGGACGGAGATGAATTTTTTCGTATAGCGAAATTTTTGCGGGAGCGGACGGAAGAGAATAATGATTCTGGGAGGAGGGGATGGAGGGAATCTGCGGTTCTTGTGCTTTTTCATCCATACCGAGGAGGGGGTGACGGAGATCTTGTGATGATAAGACGGGCCCATAACGAGCGTGATCCTCACGGGGGGCAGTTGGGTTTTCCTGGCGGTATGATGGAGAAGGAAGACGGGAACGATCCTGTGGCGACGGCTTTACGAGAAGCTTGGGAGGAGATAGGTCTTTGTGCGTCTTCTATGAAGGTGCAGGGGAGGATGGGTCGCATTGTGACGGGAACGGGTTTCTCTATTGTGCCGGTATTGGGAACGTTGGATGCGAATTTTGAGGAAGCGTGGCGGATTAATGAGGACGAGGTGGCAGAGGTTATCCGTGTGAGGTGGTCAGATTTTTTGCGTGAAGGATGTTGTCTCTCGCATGAACGCCATGGAGAGAAGAAGTGGAAAAAGATGTCGGCCTATTGGATAGACAGTGGTCTTGTGTGGGGAGCGTCTGCACGTATTCTTGAGCATTTGTTTTGGGCGGAAAAAACTCTTCACAAGGGGATGTAGGATATTTTAGTAAATTGTTGATGAGAAGTCACTTTTTATGGCGTCATCTGCTCCATAGAAAGGTTGGAAGACGGGGCCGATAAGTTCTTGTTTTCTGATGGAGGAAGACAAGCCGAGAGGGGTATTTTCGGTGGGGGTTCTGTTGTTTTGTTTTTGGGCGAAGTCTTGCGTTTTTTGTGCGATAATTTCGTGATTGAGGACTTGTGCGAGATTGACTTCTTTTTGGGGTTCTGTGCCGATTTTGTAGGCTTCGAGGATGGTATCTTTGCTCTTTTCGGAAGCGAGTTTTCCGGTATTTCTGTCGATTCGGACGAGTCGAATCCCGCTTGGGACTCTAAAGGGAGAGAATTCGAGGGTTTTTTGTTTTTGTATTTTTTTTACGATGTACTCGAAAACGGGAAGAGCGACGGTGCTTCCTGTTTCTTGAGTCCTTGATTTTCCGAGGTCTTGAGGCTTATCGAAGCCGATATAGATTCCGACGACCCAGTCAGAGGTGAGTCCGAAAAACCAGGTATCTTTTTTGTCATTTGTGGTTCCTGTTTTTCCTGCGAGGGGGATATCGAGGTATCTAAGACGTTTTCCTGTGCCCCGTTCGATGACTCCTTTGAGGATGTGGGTAATTTGGTAGGCGGTTGTTTGTTCGATGATGAGAGGGCGGCTATCCGGAACGAAGGGAGGGAATTGCTTACGCCAAGCATCTACGGTACATGCGTCGCACTTGCGGTTATCGAGGCGGTAGACGACTTGTCCGTAGCGGTCATGGATTTTGTCGATGACACTGGGTTCGACTTTGTGTCCATTATTGATAAGAGAAGCGTAAGCTGCGGCCATATTCATGACGGTGCTCTCAGCAGAGCCGAGGGAGATGGAAAGATCGCGGCGAATATTTTCTGAGATGCTGAAGCGTTCGAGGGTTTGTTTGATTTTGGCCACGCCCACGCGGTGAGCAAGACGCACGGTCATGGTATTGAGGGATTTTTCGAGTCCGACTCTCATGGTTTGGGCCCCGAGAAATCGCTTACTAAAATTTTCGGGTTTCCAACGTTCCTCGACGGAACCTGTGACAAAAGGAGCGTCAAGAATGAGAGTGGAAGGTGTCATGCCGCTCTCGATGGCAGCGGCGTAGACAAAGGGTTTGATGGAAGAGCCGACTTGTCTTTGTGCCTGAGTGGCCCGATTGAATTCACTTGCCTCAAAAGACCACCCGCCTTGCAATGCGAGGACTCGTCCTGTGTGCACATTCATCACGAGGGCTCCGCCGTTGATTTTGGGGATTTGTTGTAAGGTGTAGTGGTTGGGGAGAGGATTCCCCTGTTCATCGAGGGTCTGTGCGACCAAAACCACATCACCGCTTTTGAGAACGGCGGCTATGTCGTTGATGGGTTCTCCTCGAGAGAAGTAATCTTCGTGCAAGAATGAATAGCCAAAACTGGGGAGTGTGACAATTCCCTCCTGTCCATCAGAGAGGAGGATGGCGGCTTGTTGGGTGTGGGATGTGAGGACGACGGCACTCTGCCAGTGAGGGAGGGTGCCGGGTACGGGTTTTTCAGTACGCAACCGCGCGAGCCATTCTTCTTTGTATTCTGGGCGGTAGACGAGAGGAGAAGAAGGAAGCGGATTGCTTAGATCGGAGATGTGCACTTCATTCTCGTCTTCTGGGGGTGTTTTTAGAGAACGTCCCCAAGATACGAGAGGTCCACGCCACCCGTGGCGACGGTCATATTCTTCTAGACCTTTTCTCAAAGCGTCTGTGGTGATGTCTTGGATTTCGGGAAAGAGAGTGGTTTTGATGAAGAAGCCGTCTTCTGAGAGTTTTGCACGAGGAAAAAGTTTTTTTGTTTGTTTTTTGACTTCAGCGAGAAAGTAAGAGGCTTTGAGATTTTCTCTGGCGTGATGTTGCACGACGCCTAGGGGTTGAAGGATGGCGTTTTGTGCTTCTTCCAAGGAAATGAAATCGAGTTTATGCATACGTCGGATGACCCAATTTCTGCGTGTGATGGCGGTATCTTTATTTTCTGGGAGTCGGCTATAGCGGTTGGGAGCTTTGGGTAGGGATGCGAGGTAGGCGATTTCTGCGATGGTGAGTTCGTTCATGCCTTTGTTGAAGTAATTGAGTGTGGCGGCGGCGATTCCGTAATTGCCGCGTCCCATATAGATTTCGTTGAGATAGAGTTCAAGGATTTGATCTTTGGAGAGAGCTTGTTCGAGGCGTATGGCGATGATGGCTTCACGAATTTTGCGTTCGTAGGAGAGGTGGTTGGAGAGGAGGAAGTATTTTGCGACCTGTTGCGTGATGGTGGAGGCTCCGAGGGGTCGTTTTCCGTCGCGGTATCGTCCTATATTTTGGAAAATGGCACGTGCGATCGACATGGGGTTAATGCCGAAATGTTGGTAAAAGTTTTCGTCTTCTACGGCGATGAATCCGTTAATGATTTTTTGCGGAATGATATGGATAGGAGCAAAGATTCTTTTTTCGGAAGCGACTTCGTCAAAGAGTTGTCCATTGAAAGCGTGTATGCGCGTGACGACGGCGGGGGCGTAGGATTCGAGTTGTCTGTGATCGGGGAGGTCGCGCCCATATATCAAAAGGATGGCAAGGACACAAGCCGCCCCGAAGACGTTCAAGGCGATAAATCCGACAATGATATTAATCAGCCATCTTATCATTGTGCTTCTTTCTTGCTTTTTTTCAGTGAATTTGAAGGAATTGTGAATGGAAACTTTCTTGGTTATAAGATAGCTTTGGAGCGTTCAATATACAAGTGGGAGTGTAGGTTTTTCGTGTCTTTTTGACCGGGTATGAGAGAAGGATCACAGGTTTTTTTCTTTTTTTTGGTAAAAAGGGTTTGATTAGGAGCAAACAACAGAGTATACAGATGGGAATACGGGGTTAAGTCTAGAGATGGCAACTCAAAAAGTTAAGAAGTTGAAGAGAGAGGTTAGGAAGTGCGGATTGCGGTAAGAGATAACAATTTGGATCAAGCGATGAGGCTTCTCAAGAAGCGTATGCAAAAAGACGGCTTATTTCGCGAGATGAAGCTGAGGCGTTACTTTGAAAAGCCTTCTGAGAAGAAGGTGCGTGAGAAAGCCGAGCGTGAGCGTCGCCACCGTCGTTTGAAGAAGAAGATGACGGATAGGGAAGCTTAGGGGATAGGTTCTTTCTGCTTTGGCGAGGAGGGGGAGAGTCTGGAGCTTAATGAATGAGGGTTTTGGGTGGGGGAGGAAGTAAATTTAGGATGTGAGGGAACAGATTGATTTCTGTGGGTGTTTTGTGGGAAAGATGTTGCTGTTGAGGTAATTTTTTTCCTTTTGAGTTGTCCGATGCGTTAAAGTGTCGGATTGTTGTGATTTTTTATAAAGAGGAAGATGAGCAATGAGTGGTAGTGAAATTTTGGAAAAAGTGCGTGATGTGATTGTCGGACACTTGGGCGTTGATCGCGAGAAGGTTGTGGAAGGTGCAAGCTTTGTAGATGATCTTGACGCAGACAGTCTTGACCGGGTTGAGTTGGTGATGGCACTTGAAGAAGCTTTTGAGTGTGAGATTCCGGACAGCGAAGCGGAAAAAATTCTGACTGTGCGTGACGCTATTAATTTCATAGCGAGTAACAAGAAAGCTTCTTGAACAAGAAGTCTTCTTGAAGGCGAACTTTGACGGGGTCTCACGATGCTCAGAACCGGGGCTGTTGTCATTCTTTTGAGTTTTCTGGTGGTTTATGGTGGGGTGAATTTTGTGGCCTATCGTTATTCGTCTTCTCCTCGGAGTGTGGATGTGCGGGTTGAAGAGGGGGAAGATTTTTCGCAAATAGCGGACAAGCTTTATGATTTGGGGGTGGTGTCTCACAAGGAATTGTTTCGGTGGGAGGCCCGTGTTCGTGGAACGGACAGGCGTGTGCACGTGGGTGTGTACCGGATTGATGAGGGGATGAGGGCTTCTGACATTCTTGAGACTTTTGAAGAAAAGCGTCTTCTTACTTTTTTGCTGACTATTATTGAAGGGACACGTCTTTCGGACGTCCGTCGCCTTGTGGAAGAGACTCCTTTTTTGCGTGGCCCTATCCGTAAGATGCCAAGAGCGGTTTTGCCTGAGACCTATCGGGTAAGCAGTTTTGAGAAGCGTCAAAATTTTCTTGATCGTGCAGAAAGGGATTTTTATCGTGTGTTGGGAGATATTTGGAAGAAGAGGGATAAGGGTCTTCCCTTGAAGACGCCTCACGAATTGCTTGTATTGGCGTCTGTGGTTGAAAAGGAAACGGCTCGCGAAGACGAGCGGAGATTGGTAGCGGGCGTGTTTGTGAATCGCTTGAATCGGAAGATGAGGTTGCAGTCGGATCCCACGGTTCTTTATGGTTTAAAAAAGACCTACGGCATAGAGAAATCTGTATTGACGAAAGCCGATATTGCTATTGAGAGTCCTTATAACACCTACAAGATCAAAGGTCTTCCACCGGAACCCATTGCGATGCCAGGAAGATCGTCTCTTGAGGCTGTGGCCATGCCCGAAGATACGGATGCCCTCTATTTTGTGGCTGATGGCGAGGGAGGACACCGTTTTGCACGCACGCTCAAAGAGCACAACCGCAATGTGCGTCTTTACCGTCGCAACAATTAGACTTCCCAAGAAGCCAAAGCTCCGAGGCTTTGGAGTTTGGGTACGAGGTTTTCGTAGCCTCTTTTGAGGTGTCCTGCATCGGTGATGAGCGTTGTGCCTTGAGCGATGAGGGCGGCAATGACAAGAGAAAAAGAGGCCCGGATGTCGTGGGCGATGGCTTCATCGACTTGATGGAGGGGTGTTGGGCCTTGAATGGTGATGAGGTTGCCCTGTCTTTGAATACGAGCCCCCATAGCGATAAGGGTGTCGACCTGTTGGAATCTGTCTTCAAAGACGGTTTCTTCCAAAGAAGACTCGCCTTCGGATTGGGTGCAAAGCACGGTAAGCTGTGCTTGGAGATCGGTTGCAAAGCCTGGCCAAGGAGCTGTGAGGACGCGTGTGGCTTTGAGCGGCATGTGGGAGG
>CAKMZR010000019.1 GCA_929200455.1 uncultured Alphaproteobacteria bacterium
ATTTTACGACGTGTGGTTGGATGATGTGGAACTGGCTTGTGGGATCTCTTGCAAGTGGTGCGACCTTGATATTGTATGATGGTCATCCTTTGCCGAGGGATGACGAGGGTTTTCTTTTTTCTTTGGCGGCACGAGAGCGTTTGACGTTTTTTGGTACGAGTGCCCGTTATCTCCAGACCTTATACCAGAAGGAATATAGGGCTTTGGACTGTGATTTGTCGTCTCTCCGTACGGTGGCTTCGACGGGTTCGCCGTTGGCCCCGGAGGTTTTTGGGTATGTATACGATAGTATTAAGGAAGATGTACACTTGGCTTCTATTTCTGGGGGCACGGATATTATGGGTTGTTTTCTTTTGGGTTCACCGACGTTGCCTGTGCGGGCAGGCCAACTTCAGATGGGAGGATTGGGCATGGAAGTGGCGGCCTATGATGAGGACGGTCACAAGGTGGAGGGCGTGTGCGGAGAGCTTGTGGCGTGTACACCTTTTCCCAATCAGCCCTTAGGTTTTTGGCATGACAGTGGGGCGGAGCGTTACAGGTCGACTTATTATGAGAGATTTCCGGGCGTGTGGCATCACGGGGACTTGTTGACAGAAGTGCCGGGGGAGGGTTTTGTGATACACGGTCGTTCGGATACGGTATTGAATCCAGGCGGCGTGCGAATAGGAAGTTCGGAGGTGCGGGATCCTGTGGAGAGGATGGAAGAGGTTGTGGAAGCGGTTGCGGTGGGTCATGATATGGGTCATGATGAGCGTATTATACTTTTTGTGGTGTTGCGAGAAGGAAAGAAAATGGACGAGGTTTTGAAAAAGCGGATGTGTGAGAGGATACGTCATGAAGCGAGTCCCCGTCATATGCCGGCGTTGGTGGTTGAGGTGGAAGATATACCCCGTACTCTTTCTGGCAAGGTCAGTGAGGTTGCGATAAGGGATCTTATTAATGGTCGTGATGTGACGAACAGGGATGCGTTGGCGAATCCTGAGAGTTTGGAGGTTTTGGCACGGAATTTTGAACTTTTTGGTTTGTAGCAGGGGTGGCGGCGATGGGGTGGTGCAGGAGGGGGTGGTGGCGAAGAAAAGGAGTGGCGTCGAAGGGATTTGATGAGAGTAAAAGACAGATAGACATATACATAAGGAAATTTTGATTTATGGAAGAACATAGTGAGAAGTTATTGAAGGCAAAGCACATAGAGCGTTACCGTCGTCATGTGGTTATCTATGCTTTTTTGGTGGCGGTGACGTCATTTTTTTCTACGGTTGACGGTTTTGTGTATCCCTATCCTGAGTCTTTGAAGGTTGCGGTACGTTTCTACCAAAGTATTTCCTTTGGGGTCTTTTTTGTGACGGTGGTTTCGTTGGTCTTGTTGCGATTTGGTCGTTTTTTCACGGTTTTGCGTTATGGGGTTTGGGGTGCGACATTGTTATTTATCAGCACCTTGACGATTCTTACGGGGATGCAGACGGATATGGACATCATGCATGTTTTGGTTTTGATGGGGAGTCCGTTTATTGTGTTTTCTTGGCAAGAGCGTGTACATGTTTTGGTGAGTCTTGTTTTTAGTGTTGTGACGATTATTTTGGTGAAGTTTTTGGTGGAGAGTGTGGGAGGTATTTTGATTTTGCCTGAGGATGTGGTGTCATCTGCGCGTATGGCGACGTGGTTTTTGGCTTTTTTGCTGGGAGTTTATCTTGCGTATACATTGTTTTCTGTGGATAAGAATCAGATGTGGCTTTTGAAGGAGAGGAAGAAGGTGGATGATCTTTTATGCAATGTGATGCCTGAGGTGATAGCGGATCGTTTGAAAGCGGGAGGCGGGGGTGTGATAGCGGAGAGTCATGAAAATGTGAGTGTATTGTTTGCGGATTTGAAGGGTTTTACGGCGTGGTGTCATGGTAGGGATGCGCGGGCGACTTTTGAGGCTTTGGATGGTCTTGTGCGTTTGTTTGACGAGGTTGTGTCTCAAAATGGGGGTGAAAAGATCAAGACGATAGGGGATGGTTATATGGCGGCGTGGGGAGTGCCGAAGGATTGTAAGGATCATGCGTTGCAGGCGTTGCGCGCGGGATATGGGATGATTCATGCGTTGGAGTCGCATACTTTGTACACGCGAGACGGTGTGGGTATGCGTGTAGGGATTCATTCAGGCATGGTGACGGCGGGTATTATTGGTCGTGACAAGTTTGCGTATGATTTATGGGGAGATACGGTGAACACGGCAAGCCGTATGGAGCAAAAATGTGCACCTATGAAGGTGACGGTGAGTTCTGAGACGATGTCTTATGTGAGGGAGAGTATGGAGGAGGGGGAGTATGAGGGGGAATATTTGGGAGAGGTGAGTGTAAAGGGCAAGGGAGATATGGAGATTTGGCAGGTGAATGAGGGTGTGAAGAAGGAGGGGGTGTGAAGAAGGAGGGTGTTTGAGGGAGGAGGGTTTGAGGGATGGGGTGAGGGCGTGGAAATTTTTTTAGGGGGATGGTTTTTGGAAGCCGAGTCCTACGAGGTAGAGTTCTGAGGATGAGGATTGGGAAGCTTTGGGTTTGAAGGGTTTGAGGGATTGGGTCTGTGATTTCATGGCAAGACGGATGGGGTCTTCGACGGCTCCGTCACGAATTTTGAGGGTAAAGTTTCCGTTATCTCCGAGGAGGAGTTGGATGGCGTTCCAGACGTCTTCTATGGCGTTTGCCATTCTGATTCTGTCGACTTTTGCGTGTCCGATGGTGTCGGGAGCGATATCGGAGATGACGCAGTTGACGGTTTGTCCTTGAAGGAGGTTAGAGATTTTTTCGATGAAGAGGGGGTCTGAGATGTCGGCGACGAGGGTTGTGATGCCTTGGAGGGGTTTTACGGGTGTTTTGTCGACGCCGATGATGAGTCCGTTTTCGCCTGTCCATTCTCGGGCGACTTCTGCCCATCCTCCGGGGGCGCATCCGAGGTCGACGACCACATCATTTTTGTTGATGATTTGGAATTTCTGTTGGATATCGAGGAGTTTGTAGCTTGCTCGGGAGCGGTAGCCGTCTTTTTTTGCTTGTTTTACGAAGGGGTCACGTTGATGTTTTTGCCACCACTGTCGTGATTTTGCTTTTCGTGCGTGATGACGAGACAAAGAAGGCTCTTATCGACGCAAGCCCAAGTCTTTTACGACCTGTTGGTAGCGTGTGAAGGAGATTTTTTTGAGGTAGTCGAGGAGGGATCGTCTTTTTCCGACCATGAGGAGGAGTCCCCGTCTGGAGTGGAAATCTTTTTTATGGATTTTGAGGTGTTCTGTGAGGTATTGGATTCTGTGGGTGAGGAGTGCGACTTGGACTTCTGGAGATCCGGTATCGGTATCCTTTTGTTGAAAACGTGCGATGATGTCACTTTTTGTTTGGGGAGTCTCTGTGGTGGTGGTGTTCATAGTGTTCCTTTCTCGTGTAGTGGACGTGTGGGTCGGTTGAATATGCATTGCACACGAAGAAAACCTGTTTCGCATCGTGCAATACCGATGACTTGCCCCCGTGTCCACACGGCATAGTTTTTGTCGTGATGAATAGGGTTGAGATGTGGGTGAGAAGAGAGGGGATTTTCCTTCTCTTCGCGGGTGTGTTTTTCTTTTTTGTCCTTGGAGACGCCGTCTCTTGCGTTGCTGCCCCCTGAGGTTCCATCCCTTGCGTTGTTGCCCTCGGAAACGCTGTCCCTTGAAGTGCTGCCCTCGGAAACGCCGTCCCTTGAAGTGCTGTCCTCGGAAACGCCGTCCCTTGAAGTGCTGTCCTCGGAAATGCTGCCCCTTGAGGTGGCATCCCCGGAAATGCGGTCTAAAGAGAAATCACCACGCAAATCCCGAACCTGAACCATAGCTACAGACTTCCCCTGCCGCCAGCCTAAAGCCCTCTCAGGATTAAGCTCTAAAGACGGAAAATCAGAAAACATACGGTCTAAAGAAAAAAAAGCCCTGCCCAAAGGGACACATGCGGCTCCACGAATGGCACTATAGGGTGTTTTTAAGATATGCTCAAGAGAAAGGGAGTCTTGGAGGGAAAAAAATCCAATGTGGGTGCGGCGTAACTGGACAACGGTCGCATAAGTGCCCAAAGCTCGAGCCAAATCCCGAGCCAAAGCCCGAACATAAACGCCCTTTCCACAGACCATGGAAAAACAAGCATGACGCTCATCAGGAGCACGAAGAAACGATAGGTCCCGAATATGAACCTTTCGAGGCGAAAGTAGAGGAGTCTCGCCGCGTCGTGCAAGATGATAAGCCCGCTTCCCCCCAACCTTGATGGCAGAATAAATAGGAGGCGTTTGCATGATTTCTCCCGTCCATGAAGGCAAAATGTCTTGGATGTCTTGAGGAGAAGGGAGCAGAGAAGCGGTTTTTTGAATGGCTCCTTCGCTGTCAAGCGTGTCTGTTTCTTGTCCCCAGCGTACGGTGAAAAGATAACGTTTTTCATTTCCCATGACATAAGCGGAGGTTTTTGTGGCCTCTCCGAAGGCAATGGGGAGCAGTCCCGTGGCGAAAGGATCAAGAGTGCCTCCATGCCCTGTTTTTATGTGATTCCAGTGTTTTTTGATGAGTCCCATGGCACGAGCCGAAGAGAGACCTTGAGGTTTGTCAAGCATGAGCCAACCATGAAAGTCATGGATTTTCATGGTCGTCATTGTGAGGGAGAGGGGGGATATTGTTTTTTATGAGGAGATGGATTCTGCTTGCGTGGTCGAATCGTTCATCGGCGAAAAAGAGAAGGGCGGGTACATGTTTTTGGGTGATGTGTTTTGCAAGAGCCGAACGTAAGAATCCGGAAGCCCGGTTGAGTGCTTTTGTGATGGTCTGGACTTCTTTGAGATGTTGTTCTTTGGAGAGGAGAGAAGAAAGAGGATAGATTAAGACTCGCGCGGTCTTGAGGTCGGGAGTCATTTGGACTTCTGAGATGGTAATTTTTTCGCTGTGTGCGAGTTCTGGGTCGCGAAAGTGAGTTTTGAGGAGGATGTCGGACAAGAGGTGGCGTATAATTTCTGCGACTCGTACGGGTCGATGAGAGTTTTCGTGAAGTTTTTGGGATTGAAGCGGAGGTTTGTCAAAAGCGAGGTCTGTTTGTCCTCTCGGATTTGACTTTTTGCTGCCACTTCTTTTTTTTTCACCCTTGAGAAGATTCTTGCCCATAACATGCAATCCTGTCGCCTACGGCGTAATCTTCGAAGCCCTCGCAAGAGATGCCACATTCGTAACCGCTGCTGACGGAGGCGACATCATCGCGGAATCTTCGAAGTTGTTTAATTTTTCCTTCATAGAGGACGTCGTCTTCGTCTCTTGTGATGACGATGCGTCCACTGTGGGAGATGGTTCCGTTGATGACGGCACACCCTGCGACTTTTCCTCGACGTCCCATATCGAACACATCGCGTACTTCTGCGGTTCCGATAAGGATTTCTTTGATTTCTGGTTCTTTTCTTTTTTGTATGATCTCTTGGATTTCTTCGAGGAGGTGATGGATGATGCTGTGTCGTGCGATTTCGATATTGTGTTGTCGTGCAAGTTTTTGAGCTTCAGGTGCGACTCGGACGCCAAAGGCGATGATCATGCCGTTTGAAGTGGAAGCAAGAGCAATATCAGAAGCGTTTACGGGGCCGACGCCTGCATGAAGAATACGAATTTTGCAATGGTCATCTTCGAGATTTGCGAGGCTTGCGACGATGGCTTCGACGATGCCCTGTACGTCGGCTTTTACGACGATGGTGAGTCGTTGTTCTGATTTTTCGTGGAATCGGTCGAACATGGCGTCGAGGCTTTCGACGTGGCTTGCTTTGTTGAGTCGTTTGTTGTCTTCAAGTGTTTGTCTGTATTCTGCGATGGAAGCGGCACGCGACTCTTTGCTGGGAGGCATGACTTGGAGGGTGTCGCCTGCTTTTGGGGGCGTCCCGGCTCCTAAGACTTCGACGGGCTGGGAAGGAAGAGCTTTTTTGATTTTTTTGCCGTTGTCGTCGTAGAGGCTTCGCACTTTTCCCCATGTGGTGCCGACGACGAAGACGTCGCCTACTTTTAGGGTTCCTCTTGTGACAAGGAGTGTCATCACGCACCCTCTTCCTTTGTCGACATAGGCTTCGAGTACGCTTCCCTTTGCGGGTTCATTTTTTGCGCTTTTGCACTCGTGGAGGTCTGCTTGTAGGAGGACATGGGAGAGGAGTTTGTCTAGTCCTTCTCCTGTTTTTGTGGAGATGGGCACGCAGAGGATGTCGCCTCCTAGATGTTCTGGCACGAGGCTGGCTTCTAGGAGTTGGTGGTAGATTTTTTCGATGTTTGCGGAGGGGAGGTCGATTTTGTTGATGGCGACGACGATGGGGACGTTTGCGGCTTGGGCGTGGCTTATGGCTTCGCGGGTTTGGGGCATGACGCCTGCATCTGCGGCAACGATGAGGATGACAATATCGGTGACATTTGCCCCGCGTGCACGCATGGCGGTGAAGGCTTCGTGTCCTGGGGTGTCGATGAAGGTGATTTGTCGTTTTTCTTTGGTGACGGTGATTTGATAGGCACTGATTCGTTGAGTGATTCCTCCTGCTTCTGAGGCTTGTATGCGTGTGTGTCGCAAGGCATCAAGGAGGCTTGTTTTGCCGTGGTCGACATGTCCCATAACGGTGACGACGGGCGGTCGAGGTTCTTCTGGTATGTTTTCTTCTTTGATGTCTATATCTTCGAGGAAGGATTCGACGTCGGAATCTGCGACCCGTCGGACTTTGTGCTGAAATTCTTCGACGACGAGTTCGGCGGTATCTGCGTCGATTTCGCTGGAAGAGGAGGCCATGACTCCCATACTGATGAGTTTTTTAATGACATCGCCGACGCGTTCTGTCATGCGGCTTGAGAGTTCGCCGACGGTGATGGTTTCGGGGATGATGACGTCGCGTACAATTTTTTCTTTTTGTTCGAGGGCGCGTCTGCTCTGTTGGCGTTCTTTTTCTCTTTTTCTGAGGATGGCAGAAAGAGATCGTGTCCGTTCTTCGCTCTCGTCATCTTCTGAGAGAGCTTGGGATATGGTGAGTTTGCCTTGTCGTCTTTGTTGGGTGACTTTGCCGATTTTTTGGGAAGATTTTCTTTCTTCATCGGTAATGTTTTCGTGTTTTTCCCGAGCGTTTGTTGCATTTTTCCCGACTCGTTCCGGTTCTTGAGTTTTAGTGGGTGCGATGTCTGGGGTGATGTCTAGAGGGATATCTTCTACTTTTTGGTCTTGTTCTTGTTGTTGTTTTCTCTCTTCTGCTTTTTTTTCTGCTTCTTCTTGGCTGTTTTTGAGGCGGCTTCTTAAGGCTTCTTGTGTGCTTTCGAGGTCTTTGATATCGATATTTTTGGGGGTATGTTTTGGAGGTGTTTCATGACCTGTGTCTGGAGTGAGAGAGGCTTTTTCTTTTTCGCGGGTGGAAGAAGCGGGGCTTCCTGAAGAGAGGGTGGAAGAGGCAGGGCTTCCTGGGGATAGGGAGGATGGGGGGGATTCTGGCGTTGGGGATGAGGTTTCACTTTTGCTTCCTCCTTGTACCCGCCGACGTTTTTTCACGACGGTCACGGTTTTTTTGCTTCCGAGGCTCGGCGATTTTCCCGAGGCACCTTGTGTAGGGCCCATACGCAAGGTTCCTGTTTTTGCCGAAGATGCAGATATTTTTTCGCTGCCTTCTGTTGTGTTCTGTTCGTTTGATTCATTCATGTTCATAGATTTTCTGCTCCTCTAATGTTCGTACTTTTTGGTTTATGTCCTCGACGTCTTGTTTGTCATTTCCATGGCTATCCTACTGTTTCCGACACCTGTTGTTTTTGACCTGATTTTTAAGGTCTTCTTTTTCCCCCTTACTTCCTTGTCTCTCATGTGTTTTTGACTTTCATGTGAGCTTGTGACCCCTGTTTTTTTGACCACTCCAGTGTTTTTGACCACCCCAGTGTTTGTGTGTGTGTCGGTTTCCCCTTACGTGTACTGAGCTTCTCTTTTGCGTGTATGTCCCCTGTGTTGTATCGTGGATTTCTTATGTTTTGTGTTCCAAGAGATACGGAGAGATGATTTGAGAGGCGGTTACGTTTCCCCTTATGTGTTTACGACGTCGTGGGTCCCTCCTTCTTTATTTTGTGCTGAAGAGTCTTCTTCACTTGGTGTTTCTGGGGGTGATTCTGAGGATGTTTCTTTGTTGTCGTTGTCGTCGTCATCGATCCATCCCAGCATTTTTCGTGCTTTTAGGATGAGGGCGTCAGCGGTTTTTTTGTTTATGTCGTTGTTGTCAAGAGCGGCTTCTTCGCTTCCGATGAGGTCGTCACGTGCACATCCTGCGAAGTCTTCTAAGGTTTTGATGTCTGCTTTTCCGAGTTTGAGGAGCAAAGAGGTTGAGAGGGCTTCGTCAAGTGTTTTGAGTTTGTCTTCCATGCCGAGTTCTTCGAGTTCTTTGCGTTCTTGTTCTTTTTGTTTTTCGACAAAATTTTGGGCTCTGAGTTGGAGGTCTTCAGCGAAGTCGCTGAATCCTTCGATTTCCAGGAGTTCTTCCGTATCGACGTAGGCGACATCTTCGACGGAAGAGAATCCTTCATTGATGAGGAATTGAGCGATGACTTCGTCGACTTCTAGAGCTTGCATGAAGGTTTCGCGTAGGGACTGGTGTTCGGTTTGGTTTCGTTCGTGAAGTTGTTCTTCTGTGAGGATGTCGATGTGCCACCCTGTGAGTTGTGAAGCGAGTCGAACATTTTGTCCTTTTCGTCCGATGGCGACGCTTAGGTGAGAGTCTTCGACGATCATTTCGAGTCGTTTGAGTTCTTCGTCGACGATGACGCGGCTGATTTCTGCGGGAGCCAATGCTTGTACGGCGAGTTCTGCGATGTTTTCGTTCCAGAGGATGATATCGATTTTTTCGCCTTGAAGTTCTTCGACGACGGGTCTTACGCGGATTCCGCGGATTCCGACGCAAGTGCCTACGGGGTCGAGGGAGGGGTCGTAGGAGACGACGGCGATTTTTGCTCTGCTTCCTGGGTCGCGTGCGACGGCTTTGATTTCGACGGTTCCTTCGTAGATTTCCGGGACTTCTTGGCGGAAGAGTTCGATGAGGAACTGGGGATGGGTTCGTGAGACAAAGATTTGCGGGCTACGATTTTCTCGCACGACGTCTGTGATGAAGGCGCGGACGCGGCGTGATTTTTCGAATCCTTCGCCCCCTTTCATATTTTCTCTTGGTATTCTTTGGTCTCGTTTCATGTAGGCTTCGGCTTGGTGGTTGTCGAGTTCGAGGGTTACGTTTCCGTATTCTTCTCGTCGTACGATTCCGTTGACGATGGTGCCTACGCGGTCTTTGTAGTAGTTGAATTGTTGTTCTCTTTCTGCTTCGCGGACCTGTTGTGCGATGAGTTGTTTTCCGCTGAGGGCGGCTATTCTTCCGAAGTTTCCTGCGGGGAGGTCTTCGATGAGTTCTTGTCCTATTTCTAGAGTTTTGTCGAAGTGGTGGGCTTCACCGAGGGTGATTTCCGTGTGAGGATTTTCGACTTCTTCGACAATTTTTTTGTAGCGCGCGAGGGAGATGGTCCCGTTTCTGCGGTTGATGTGGGCCCGTATATCCATGTCGATGCCGAAGTTGCTTCTTCCTGCTCTTTGCACGGCTTCTTCTACGGCACAAAACACTTTTTCTCGGTCTATGTTTTTTTCGGCGGCAAGGGAGTCGATTATTCTCAAGATGTCGGTTCTTGCGATTTTTGTTTCTGTCATATTGGTTACTTTTCCTTTAGGAGTCTTTTGAGGTTTTTGCTCAAGTTTCTGCGTGTTCTTGAGTGTGTGTTTGAGGGTTGTTGTCTTGGCTCATGAGTATACATTCTTTTTGCCAAGAGGTTTGTGTGAGTTCGACGCCTTTGTCGTGGAAGGTGATTTCGCTTTGCAGTTGGACGGAGGTGAGGGTGTGAAGTTCGAGACTCCAAAGGCCATTTTCTGCGTTGTAATTTTTTTTATGATTTGGGTTTTGGTTTTCTTCGAGAGGTTCGGATTCGGAGGGTGTGAATAGGGAGGTTATGTCCTGAAGGTTTTGGGCATTATGTTTTTTTGGCGGGGGTGCTTTTACGAGAAGGGCGTTGTTTTCGATTCCCAACAGTTCTCCGTGGAGGGTTCTGCCTCCTCCTGGGAAGGGGCGTTCGCTTTTTATTTTGACTTGGGATCCGGCGAACCGTTCGAAATCGGAGGTGCGTGTCAAGGGTCGATCGAGGCCTGGGGAGCTGACTTCCAATTCGGTGTAATTGGCGATCCATTCTTCATGGTCGATGAGGAGCGAGAGGGTTTCGCTTACTTTTTCGCAGTCTGTCATGGTGAGAGGTGAGGCGTCATTTTTTTCGATCATCACTTGGAGTTTTCCTCGATTCATGAGGATACGGACGATGATGTATCCCATAGACAGTAGGGATGGTCCTGTATGTGCAAGGACGCGTCGTGCGATTTCCCCTCCTTGGGCTACGCGTTCAAACTGTTGGGTTGAGGTTTTCATGTGCTTGGAGATGTCTTTCTCTTTTGGAGTGTGTTCTGGAGTGCGTGGGGCTAGGGTGCGTGGAGAACGGGTGATTTTGTAACTGATGGTGTGTGAAGGTCGGCGTTTGAGCGTCTGGCGTGAGATGGTTTGGCGTGTGAGAGTGCGGCTTTGAAAGAATGAAGAATGAAGAATACGGCATACGGGTCCGAAAAAACAAAAAACAAACACCCCCTCCCAATATGAGCTCTGCAAGACGTACCCTGTACCCCATACCGATAAGGGAAAAGGGAGATAAAGGCAAGAAATTTCACGAGAGGAGGAGAGGTTTTTTTTGAAATTCAAGGCAAGCAAGAAGGATAAGGAATAAAATTCTTTTAGGAATCCAAACCGTACAAAAAGAAGACTATGTTTTTTATGATTTGTGTTAGAATAAGCCACGGCATGAAAGGTTTTTGATGAGAAGTGGAATGTAATTTGCTTTCTTTTTGTAAGTGGGGCGATGAAGGATAGAGAGAGGGTTGTCGAGCTGCGTAGCGTGTGAGTCAGGGTGTGTGTTGTCTAGGGAAGATATTCCGGAGGCTGGAATCCTGAGTTTTCTCGGGTGGTGGTCTTGTTTTTTTCTTTTGTGGCGGTGGATTTTTAGGAGTGATTTTTGAGACGAATGATGAGAGACTGAAGCAGGCCGTATGAGAACCGTATGGAAAGACACTGTATGAGAAGGCATTGTATGAAAAGACAGGGGATTTCCTACTGTTTGTGAGAGTTGAGAGAGAGATTTTGAAAAGACAGGGTCTAAGGTCTAGGTATGATTTGTTCTTAGGCGTCTGAATATATCTGATATACAGGAGAAAAAAATTGATGAAGAACCTTTCCCGTACCTACGATGAACAATCCTTTGCATGGCGTATGCAGGGTGGAAGAAGGAATCTCTATGGGGGCGAGGGCGTGGGTTTTGAGAAAGAGGGGGTGGGTTTTGAGAGAGGGGGGGTGGGTTTTGAGAGAGGGGGCGTGGGTTTTTGTGGCGTGTCTTCTGAGGGTGTGAAAAGAGGCGGTCGGCATTTGCGATCTTCGTGTTGGTCTCTTTTTTCGGGCGTGAGTCTTCTTCCTCTGTTGGCGGCGTGCAATACGATAAAGTTTTCTACGAAGAAAGGATTGGTTTCGCCTATTATTCCGGATCTTGGGAAAGAGGGTCGAGAGTATGACACGACCCATAACCCTGAGAATATGATTAAGGTGACGTCAGGAACGCCTCAGAACGATACGGTGACGGTGGGTCTTCTTCCTCGTGATTTTGGTGGGAGCAAGGTTGAGAGTTCTTTTGGAGATGGGGACGACAAGATTATAGCGATAGGTCGGACTCTTCCGAATCAGTACAAGAGTTCGGATTTGGTGGATGTTGCGGGAACGTCTGTAGATTTTTCAGAGGTTCTTTATCTTGATCAGAAGCCTTCATCTTTGGGGGAAGAGGTCTTTTCGACGGTGAACGGCAATGCGCGTTCTACGCTTGTGCCAGGAGATGTGCTCAAGGGAGGGTCGGGTCAAGATTCGCTTTATATTTACGGACAGGTAGAGTTTTCTTTTTTTTGGCAGCGTTTGGCGGCGGATTCTTCGAGCAAGTTTGTCTACAGCGAGAAGGTTGTAACTCTTGAGAGTATAGAAAACATCTATGTTCAATTGGGAACGCTTAAGGTTTCGGGGAATTATTTTAGGGATATGGGGGTTCAAAAGGTTCAGGGAGATGGTCGTTCTATCCTTTGGTTTCATGCCCCCCTTGATGTGGGTGAATCGACTCGTCTTCAGCAGGTGGTGGTTCAGAAGTCGACGGATTCATCGTTTACGCCGTTTCAGATAAGCGGGAATCTGTCATTGCAGAATTATGTGATTGATCTTCGTACGTTTGATATTAGAGGTTTTAACCGGATACATCTTGAGAAGGGTGTGACGTTGGTGGTGGCGTTTGATGTGAATCTTGACGGTGATGTGGTAGGGATTCTCAAGGATGTGGCGATGATTACGGGTCGTGGTATTCTTGTTTTTGAGGTGACGGGGAATCAGAAGGTTCCTGATCTTTCGCATATATGGATATCGAAGGATGTGGATATTCTTATTAAGGGGGAGGATGCGGATAGTTATGCGACTCGAGAATTGTCACGAGGGGGTTCGCGTTCGATACAGGATTCGAATTTGTTGGATAAGGAAGAGGAGGGTGGTTTATTTTTGCAGTTGGGTTTGAACGTGAGGGGCACGGATTCTCAAGACACTCTTCGTGGGACGCAGGGAGACGATAAGTTTTACGGGGGTCTTGGCGATGATGAATTGCAAGGTCGAGCAGGAGATGATCTTCTTTCAGGAGGACCTGGTCGTGATGTGTTGATTACGGGCGAGGGTTCTGATGTGGTTGAGGGTGATACGGGTTCTTTGGACAAGGACAAGATAGCGGATTTTTCTTTTTCTGATCGGATTAAGATTTTGGGTTCTTATTTGGCGGCGAATGTGAAGGCGGTGATTAGGGACGAGCAGGGGGAGCGTCATATTAAGGTGGATGTAGACGGCAATGGTTCTTATGATTTTTACATGGTGTTGTTGCGTCCTACGGAGAAGGAGGATAGGGAGCGTGGCAAGAGTCTTGTGTATAATGATTTGGATACCTATTTTCAGGCGATACAGCTTGAGGATGGTATATTGCTTGTTCCGAGACAGATAACGGATGGTGATGGCAACGAGGCCCCTGACGACGGTTTGGTGATTGTGGACGGTTCTTTTGTGGTGGATGAGAATGCACAAGGTGCGTATGTGGGACGCGTATCAGCGGTGGATCCGGATGATCCGAAGACGGGAAATGGGAAGATGGGTTACCGTCTTGTTGAGGATGACGGGGGTTACTATAAGCATTTTGAGTTGTCGAAGGATGGTTCTTTGCGTCTCAAGGGTACGTCATCGTTTGATTTTGAGACGACGCGTGTTGTGAATCTTATTGTGGAGTACTATGACAATCCTGCGGCGAACGGGGACAAGACGGATGATAGTCTTGTGAAGAGGCAAGCGGTGAAGGTGTATGTGAAGGATTTGAACGAGGCGCCGTCGTTTGGAGATTTTGATGTTCCTGGGGTTCTTAAGGACGATACGGGACGGGTTCGGGTGACGGTGGATGAGAACACGACTCATGTATTGACGTTTCCTCGTGCGATTGATCCTGACAATAAGGGGAGTATTTCCTATCGCTTGGAAGGTCGGAACAGTGATCTTTTTGTGCTTGATAGTCTTGCACGGACAATATCTTTTCGGGTTGCACCCAATTATGAGGCTCAGTCCGGTACGGTTTATGAGGTTCGTCTTGTGGCAACAGATTATCATGGTTTGGAGACGTCTCAGGAATTGAGGGTGGATGTAGCCGATGTTCAGGAGGCCCCCGAAGAGGTGTCTCCTTTGAAGACTCAGTGGATTATTTTGGAGAATGCGGGTTCCTACGATAAGATTCTTGGCATAGAAAATATTTTTGAAGATCCTGAGTATGAGCATTTGCGGGAAAGCAAAGACAAGGGCACCTTGACTTATCGTTACAGTCTTGAGGGTGGGGGGACGCTTTCGTGGTTGAGTCAGCCGACGCGACAAGATACGGATGTGGGAGATGTGTACGGAATGAAGGCGAATATCGGGGCTCTTATTTCTCTTTATGGTACGAGCAATGTGCGGCGAGAGTTTCGCATTGTTGTGGAGGCGGAAGATGAGTCAGGTCTTGTGGGTAGGAGTTCGTTTTTGTTGGTGGTGAGCAACAACAAGCCGCCTGTTTTTAATCCGGACAAGGTGGATATATTTTCTTCGCACCTTCAAGAAAACGGGAGTGACAGCAACCGAGAGATAGCGTGGACGGAGGCTGTTCCTGATTTTCTCAAAGGGGCTGTGGATCCCGAAGATCAAGCGGTAAAGATTCAGACGCTTCTTCCGCGGATGAATGTAGACGGCACGCATATGCAAGATGCGAACGGCAATTATCTTTATTTTCAGCGTTACTGGGGCAAGTACGGTTATTTGGAAGTGCGGGATGTGGACATGGTTTTGGGACGTGCGGGAGGCAAGAAGCCGAATTCTCAAGAGTACAGTTATAAGCTGATAAGCGATGCTGCGGATCTTCTGAGTGCGCGTTATGGTTTTCGCGATGCTTTGTCGAAGGTGAGGCTTGAGGGTGGAGATAAGACTCTGGGGGTGGAGGGGGTGAATCGTTATCTTCTGAGTCCTGAAGAGGAGGCACGCAAGATTCAGGAAGTTTTTGAGAATATCAACAGTTTGCGAGAAGGCGAGGTGGGTTTGGAGTCTTTGTTTGTGGACATAGCGGATTACGGGATTGCGGGAGACGGAGAGAATCCATCATTTGACAGCCGTTCTATTGTGTTGCGTGTGACGGGTAAGAATGACGCACCGAAGGTGGAGGGTGTGATTAATATTTCTGTGTTTGAGCCTGGAGAGAGTTTTAATCTTGGGACGTCTGATCCGAGTTCTCTTTATACGGGGGGGGTCTCGGCGTTGATGGAGAATGTGCGTGATATTGACAAGGGAGATACCTTGAGGCTTGGTACGGGTTCTGGGGGTGTGGAAACCATTCCGCTGAATAATTTTGGTACTTTTACCTATTATACGGACGGTCGTTTTACTTTTTTGGCGGATCACCGGTCGAAGAGCACGGTGGACAGTTTGTCTGAGGGACAAAAGCTTGTATCGACTTTTCGTTTTCAGGTGGAAGATTCTGGGGGCGGAGCGGTAACGAATGAGTTGCGTGTGACGGTGGTGGGACGGAATGATGCGCCTGTATTTGACGAGGAGGTTTTGAAGACGTTGGAAGTGGGGGGGAACAGGGAGGAGGATGGTTTGAGGTTTTCGACTTTTAGTCATCATACGTTTGATCTTCCGACGGGTACGTTTTTGGATGTGGATAAGAACGATGAGCTGACTTATAGTTATCAAGCGTTTAAGTTGGTGACTTCTGTGGGTCAGGTGGGAGCGACTCGTGTTGAAGTGGACATATCGAATTGGTTTTTTATTGATCCGAGAACGGGGAAGGTGACGATTACGAATCCTGATGCTGGCACGGGGAGCGAGCTTATTTATGAGGTAAAGATTTTTGCGTCTGACGGTCGGGCCCGTGCGGAGGGCACGTTGGATTTTGTGGTTTATGCGAATACGCCCCCAGATCCTGGGACTTCGTTGACCAATCCTTTGGATACGGATTTTGGTCGTGCGGCGAGTGATTTGACTCCTGCGGATTATGAGGCGTGGCAGAGGGGTGGAGCGGCGAAGCATATTATTACGGATTCTGCGTTTAACTTTTTGGATGGTATCGCGGACAACACGGCACAAATTAAGGATGATCCTGTTTCTTTGGGTAAGAATGCGCAGACGGAACAGCGGATTGGCAAGATTTTTATAGTTGCCGGGACTTATAAGGGTAAGTACGGGACTTTGGAGATAGGGGATATGACAGGAACGGGTCGTGGGAGTCGGCAAGAGTTTGTCTACACGTTGGACTATGAGTCTTTTGCGACGAATCAGTTGGGCAAGGGAGAGAAGGCGCGGGATGTGATTAAGATTCGGGTTCGTGATTTGGGGGGTCGAGAATCGGATCATTGGATAAGTATGGCGGTTGAGGGCGTGAATGATGCGCCGCGCGAGACGGAAGTGAATGTGTATGTTGTGAGTGAGAACAACAAGAGTCCGCCTTATAAGGATGCACTTGAGAAGGTGGTGGATGATGACGGGGACAGTACGTATGTGTGGTCATTTCAGTTGCAGGGCAAGGATTCGACGCGGAAGGTATTTAACGGGACGGTGGGGACTTCTGAGACGTTGGTGGTTGAGGGTCTTTATGGTCGTTTAGAGATTGCGCGGAGTGTGGATACGGGCGGTGTATACTCGTATCAGATGCGTTACTATGTGGATGAGAACAAGATAGCGGTGGAGAGGTTGACGGAGAATCAGTCTCTTTTGGAGAATTTTGTTTTTCGGGTTGGGGATCGTTTTTTGGATACGGATGCGGATGC
>CAKMZR010000020.1 GCA_929200455.1 uncultured Alphaproteobacteria bacterium
CCTCATCGCTTCCAAGGCCTCCTTCTTCTCTCCAGCTCGCAAACCCAACAACTCATCTTCGTGAGCACGAGTCCTTGCCGCCTCACCATACTCTCGAACCTTGCTCCTCTCCTCCTCCATACGCAACTCAAGAGCCCTGCACCTCTCCTCATAAGCCCTCCTCCACGCCTCCATCTTCTCATCCTCTCGCTTCTTACCCTCCGCACCCTCTCGCATCTCCAACTCCAAGACCTCCTCCTCCTTACACGCTCCCTCATCCCCCTCCCCCAAACGATCACAACGGGCTCGCGTCGACAATACACTCACAAAACCTACGTCCTCTTCCACATAACCGTCCCATCTCCACAAACCGCCTTCGCGAGACACCAACGTCTGACCCCACTGCAAATCTCCCTGCTTCTCCCAGCCCTCCTCGTTCGTCTCCACCACACCCACACTCCCCATCACTCGCTCCAAAGCCCTCGGAATCTTCACTCTACCTCTCAACACCTCAACGCCCACAGAAAACTCTTGCCCCGCAAAACCTCCCAAATCTCGCCAGCCAGAAAACCTCTCACCCTCCTCAATACACGGATAACACACTCCCTTGCCCAAAACCCTATCCACCAACGCCTCATAACCCTCTTCCACCTCTATGCTCTCGGCTATACCCCCCTCAACCCCCTCTTCCTCCATCACACCAAGCAGTGTCCTTCTTTCCACCTCCGCATTGCTCTTACGCGTCCTCACCAATGACAAAGCCTCCTCCTGCGACTTATAACGACCTCCATAATCCTTCAGAAAATCCTCATACCCCGTCTCCGCTTCCAAGCCCTTCTCCCCTTCCTGCTCCCTCTCCTCCTCAAGAGCACGCAAACGACCTTCCGCTTCCTCCCTCTTCTCATCGTAATTCACCGAATCTCTGTCCATCTCCGCCAAAATCTTTGCATACTCCGCCTCCAAAGTCTCCCCCTGAGACCTTTGTTCCTCAACCCTCTTCCGTCCCAAATCCAACTGAGACCTCAACTTCTCCGCACGCATCTTCTCCTCAATCCACTCATGATGTGCCTTCCGCATCTGAGATTCCTTCTCTCCCTTCTCACGCAACCCACAATCCAAAGCCTCTTGTGCTTCCTTCCTCAAAGACTCTCCCTCCTTCTTACCCTCCCACTCCCGTCTCTTCTTCTCCAACGCCTCCAGCCTATCTCGCGCCTGCACACACAAAGCTTCCTCCCGCACCCTGTCTTCCTCGTTCCTCTCTCGCTCCCTCTCCAGTCTCTCCAATCCAGCCCGTACCTGCTCCTCCTCCGCTTCCACATGTCGCCACAAAAAAATCTTCTTCTGCTCCCACAACAGTCTCTCGTCCCGCAATAACCTCTTGCCCTCCAACTCCTCCTTCAAAACCTTGTACGACTCACGCTCCTTCTCCAATTCTTGCTCCCCCTCTCTCTCGTTACGCAACGCTTCCTCTTCCTCCCCACAACAACGGCGGAACTCTTCCTCGCTCAACTCCAACTTCCGCCGCAAAATGTGCGTCTCCAAGACACGAATCTTCAACCCATACTCCTCGTAGCGTTTCGCCTTCTTCGCTTGAACCCTCAGCTCCCTTATCCGCTCCCCGTACACTTCCACATACTCTCCCAGTCGCTCCAAATTCTCCTCCACCCCCCGCAACTTCACCCCAGCCTCTCCATAACGCTCACGCAAACCCTGAAGTCCCGATGACGACTCTATCATCCTACGGCGATCCTCGCCGTTCATCCTCACCACCTCGCTCACCAAACCCTGTCCCACTATCGACATCGACAAGCCCCCAAATCCCGCATCTCCAAAAAAAATATTAATATCCCTCTTCAAAACCTCATCCCCATTCACACGATAGTGCGAACCCTTACCCCGCTCCAAATGCCTCACCAAATCCAAACTCAAAAATCCAGAAACACTCTCCCGTGCCGCACGCTCACGCAAACCCTCTCCCAATACTCCCACACTCTCCAACGAAACGTCCACCATCTTCAATCCCACCTCTTGACTCACACTCGGAAGACGACCTCCAGAACCCCCAAAAATCAAATCCTCCATATCACCACCTCGCAAGCGACGCACAGAACCCTCACCTCCCAACCACCTCAACGCATCCACTATGTTCGACTTGCCAGAACCATTCGGACCCACAACCACCGTCACCCCTCGCGACAACGGCAACAATACAGAATCCGCAAAAGACTTAAACCCCCGCAACCTTATCTCTTCTATCTCCATACATTCCTACCTACGGAAGGGGCGAAAACGAAATCGGCATACCCTCCTTCACCTTCAATTCCATACCCTCCACCTTCAACAATATCCGCGCATCCACCGTTTCTCCCTTCCCATTCTTACCCAAATACTCAACCAATATCTCATGCACATCCTTCGTCAAAAAAAGATAATTGTTCGCCTGAACCAAATAACTCGAAGGTCCCATAAAATAATCAACCTCCCCACCATTACACTGCTCCGTACCATCCTGACCAAAAAGACATATCCGGCCCTTCTCCAACGAAACTCGCGACAAACTCCTGTTGTAAAAAATACGGTTGTACTGAACTATCGTCTTACCCCCCTTCAAAAAAAATCGTGGACGGTGAATCTCAAGATCCACAACCCTCTCCTCTTCCTTCAAGCCGAAAAAAGAATCCCAAAAAAATGTCACCAGCGCAAACAGGATAACCGCAAATCCTAACGCAAAAAATATATAGAGATAATAATTGCGATGCATACTCTATTCTTCAAATTCTCAAAAAAAACTTCACCTCTCACCCAACATGACTCGCAAGAAACAGCATAAACAAAAAACCTTCCCTTACGCTACAACTTTTTTATCCCCCTCTCCCCTTTTCAGAACTACTTCCTCTCCTCAATCGAAACAAAAGAACGAAGACGCTCTCCCGTGTACAGCTGACGAGGACGCGATATCCGTCGATCCGAATCCCTCATCATCTCATTCCACTGCGCAATCCACCCCACACAACGCGCAACCGCAAACAATACCGTAAACATACTCGTCGGATAACCCATCGCCTTCAAAATAATTCCAGAATAAAAATCTACGTTCGGAAACAACTTCCGATCCACAAAATATTCATCCTCCAACGCGATCCTCTCCAACTCTTGGGCCAAGACAAACAAATCTTCCTTGTCCTTACCCAAAGCCCCCAATACCTCCTTACACGTCCCCTTCAATATACTCGCACGCGGATCATAGTTCTTGTACACCCTATGACCAAAACCCATCAGCCTGAAATTATCATCCTTGTCCTTCGCCTTCTCTATGTACTCCTTTATCCGTGATGACGTCCCTATCTCGTCCAGCATCTTCAAAACCGCCTCGTTCGCACCTCCGTGAGCAGGACCCCAAAGGGACGATATACCCGCCGCTACACATCCGAACGGATTCGCCTCAGAAGAACCCGCCGTGCGAACCGTCGACGTCGACGCATTCTGCTCATGATCCGCATGCAAAATAAATATCTGCTCCAACGCCTTCACAGACTCAGGAATAAACTTATACTCCTCCACAGGAAGACCAAAACACATCTTCTGAAAATTCTCTACATAACCCAGTCCATTATCAGGATACGTAAAAGGCTCTCCCTTCGTGTACTTAAACGCCATCGCCGCTATCGTCGGCATCTTCGCCAAAACGCGATACGTCGAAATCTCTCGACTCCTCTCATCGTTCACATTAATAGAGTCATGGTAAAAAGACGACAACGCACCCGTCGCTCCTATTAATAACGACATCGGATGTGCATCCCTACGAAATCCTCGGAAAAAATTCTGAAGCTGATCATGCAGCATCGTATGCTGCAATACCATATCCTCAAAATCTCGCTTCTCCTCAAGTGTCGGCAACTCCCCCTTCAACAACAAATACGAAACCTCCAAAAATGTACTCTGCTCCGCAAGCTCCTCTATCGCATAACCCCCATGGCGCAAAATACCATTCTCTCCATCTATATACGTCAAAGCAGACACACACGACGCCGTCGACGTAAACCCAGGATCATACGTAAAATAACCCGTCTCCTTATACAACTTCTGTATATCAATCACCGGTGGACCCTCCGTACCCTCTATCACGTCCAACCCACACATACGCTCTCCAGACTCATCCACCAAGTATACCTTCTTATTCGCTCCCATAACCTCACCTATTTCCTTTCGCTCTTGTTTCCCATTCCCTGCTCATCATCAAAGTCACATAACGATCAAAAACCTCTCGCGGACTCTCAGACTTCACTATCGGACGACCCACCACTATATAGTCAGAACCTCCCCTCAACGCCCCAAATACATCACCCACGCGACGCTGATCTCCATAATCCTCTCCACGCTCCCTCACCCCAGGCGTCACTATCAGTAAACCCCCACACTCCTCGTCCCCCCGTATCAGTTCCGCCTCGCCCACCGACGCAATCACTCCGTCCACTCCCGCTCTCGCCGCTTGACGCGCCCTCTTCAATACCAAATCACGCACACCCAAACGAGAGTCTATGCCCGTTGCGTGAATATCCTTATCCTCCATGTTCGTCAATACCGTCACCGCCAAAACCTTACAATCACTCCCAGCCACCTCATCACGACCCTCAACCGCTGACCTCATCGTATGAGGCTCTGCGTGAACCGTCACACAACGAGCTCCCATCCGTGCAACCGCACGGACTCCCGCACGAACCGTGCGACCAATGTCATAAAACTTATGATCAAAAAAAAATGATAAACCCTCGCTACGCAAACGACGAACCTCCTCCTCTCCAAAAGACAAAAATAACTCAAAACCTAACTTCACAAAACGGACGCGACCCCTCAGTGTCTCCAGAAGATCCTCCGCCTCACCCCGACTCTCCACATCCAACGCCAGGATCAAACGATCCCGCATCCCCTCTTCATCACAACACCCAGAACCCGCAAGACGATCCATCAAATCTTACCCTCCAATGCCAAACCCTCCAAAACCCCATTCAACTCACGCACATGACCCACAGAAGACTCAAACAACTTCATCTCCTCTCCAGACAACTCCAACTCTATCACCTTCTCGACCCCACCCGCTCCTATCAACACAGGAACCCCCACATACACTCCCTCCAGACCATACTTGCCCTCCACATACGCCGCACACGGCAAAAGACGCTTCTCGTCTCGAAGATAGGCCTTCGCCATAAGAATTCCACTCGCAGCCGGGGCAAAATATGCAGACGTGCCCATCAATCCCACAACTTCTGCTCCCCCATTGCGCGTACGATCCACTATCGACTCCAACTCAGACGCCTTCAACCAACCCATCTCCACGACCTCAGATAACGGAATTCCACCCACACTCGTATACCGCGGGACAGGAACCATACTGTCCCCATGTCCTCCCAATACAAACGTCGTCACATCATGGGCACACACACCCAAAGCTTCTGCCAAAAAGGCTCGGAAACGCGCACTGTCCAATACTCCCGCCATACCCACAACCTTCGATGTCGGCAATCCGGACTCCCTTTGAAACAATCCCACCATCACGTCCAGCGGATTCGTTATGCATATCACAAACGCATCAGGACAATATCGCGACACATTCCCCGCTATCGACTTCACCACCTTCGCGTTCACCTCCACAAGATCATCGCGACTCATACCAGGCTTCCGAGGAACGCCCGCCGTCACAATCACCACATCACATCCCTCCAGCAGAGACGCATCACTACCACCCTTCCACGAACCCGATAGACCCATCACAGGTGCTAGAGCCTCCAAATCCACAGACTTCCCGCAGGCCACACCCTCAGACAAATCCAAAAACACAACATCACCCAAACCCTCCAATCCCGATAATAATCCCAATATTCCCCCTATGTTGCCCGCTCCCACCAATCCTATCTTATGACGCTTCATCCTATTCTCTCCCTGTTGCTCTTCCTAACCCATCCCAATCCCCACAACCTCAACATATGCTCTTATCGTCCTTTTGTCAAAGCTTATGTTGCAGTGCAATAATATCAACACCCAGGACTTTTCCCCTTGCAAGCTCCAAACTTTCACGATAAAAAACAAAAATATCACACACCAACTCACGCACAATCGCAAAAAAACACAAGGACATCCGCACCATGAACAAAACCTCTCCCCTCACAAAAGCATGCATCGCCGAATTGTTCGGTACCTTCACCCTCGTCTTTGTCGGGGCCGGCACAGGTGCTCTTGGAATCGGTGGACTCGTCGGAGTCGCCCTCGCTCACGGCCTTGTCATCGTCGCTTTCGCATACGCCTTCGGATATATCTCAGGGGCCGCTTTCAACCCCTCCGTCTCCCTCGCACTCTTCCTCACAAAACGCATAAACCTCGCCACAGCCCTTGCCTATACCGCCGCCCAAATCATCGGCGGTATCATCGCCGCCTTCATACTCCTATACCTCATCGGAGGAGCTACAGGACTCGGTATGACCTCGCTCGGAAACTTCACCACTCCTTCCGGCATCGCCATCTCCATCTCCCCCCTACAAGGCATCATCTGCGAAGCCATCCTCACATCATTCCTCGTCTCCACCATCCTTCACACCACAAATCCACAAAATAATACAAAAATCGCAGGACTCGCCATCGGACTCTCCCTCTCTTTCTCCATCCTCGTCGGGGGACCCCTCACAGGGGCTAGCCTCAATCTCGCACGATCCCTCGGACCCGCCATCGCTATGGGAGACCTCTCTCAAATATGGATATATGTCGTCGGACCCTTCATCGGGGCCGCTCTTGCTGTCGGACTTTACCTCATCACCGCAAAAACCGAGTAAGTCCAACTCTTCACAAAACTTCGTCCGCGAATCCGCCCTTCCTCAAAAACTCCTCCGATCCCCCCATGGCAAGAGACTCCAATACGCGGTTCGCTATGCCCTCTCCGTCCATCCCTATGCTCCGATACTGACTCTCAGGCGAGTCTTGTGGCACAAACCTGTCCGGAAATACCATCGGCACACACTTCGCCTCACCCAAAAGACCCCTCTCACTCATCACACGCAAAACTTGTGACGAAAAACCTCCCGACGCTCCCTCCTCAATCGTCAAAAGCAATTCGTGGTTTCGCACCAAATCTTCCACCAAGTCCTCGTCCAGTGGTTTCGCAAAACGCGCATCCGCCACCGTTATCAACAAACCGTAACCCTCCAAAAGCCTCGCAGCCTTCAAAACCTCCTCAAGACGCGTGCCAAGCGACAAAATCGCAACCACGCGACCCTCTCGCACAATACGTCCCTTACCCACCAGCAAAGGCTCCACATCCTCCAACAAGCCACAACCCGTCACAAATCCTCGCGGATAACGAAATGCACTCGGCACATCATCCAATCCATAGGCCGTCACCACCATCCTTTGAAGCTCCTGCTCGTCTGATGCCGCCATCACCACAAAATGAGGAAGACAACACAAATACACAAGATCAAAAGAACCCGCATGAGTCGCTCCGTCCGCTCCCACAAGCCCAGCCCTGTCAATCGCAAAACGTACCGGCAACTTCTGCAACGCCACGTCATGCACCACCTGATCATATCCCCTTTGCAAAAATGTCGAATACAATACCGCAAAAGGACGAAGACCCGCCGCCGCCATCCCTGCACAAAAAGTCACACCATGCTGCTCCGCTATCCCCACATCAAACATCCGATCCGGAAACTCTTTCCCAAAATCATCCAAGCCCGTGCCCCCAGGCATCGCCGCCGTCACCGCAACCACCTTCTCGTCTTCCCTCGCAACCGTACACAAAGTGCGGCTAAAAACTTCCGTGTACGTCGGCTGAATATTCTCTCCCTTCCTCTGCTTACCCGTCTTCACATCAAACTTACTCACCCCATGGTACTTGTCCTTAGACGCCTCCGCAGGACCATAGCCCTTGCCCTTCTCCGTCACCACATGCAACAATACAGGTCCCTCTATCTCCCGACTCGCACGCAACAACGGCAACAAATGATCCAAACGGTGACCGTCCACAGGACCCACATAGTAAAATCCTAACTCCTCAAACAACGTTCCCCCCGTCAACATACCTCGGGCATACTTCTCCGCCCTCTTCGCCGCAACCTCCAACGCCTGAGGCAAACGACCCGCTATGCTATGCACCAAATGACGTAACTTCACATAAGGCTTCGACGCCAATAACCTACCCAAATAATTACTCATCGCTCCCACAGGACGCGCTATCGACATATCGTTATCATTCAATATCACCAATAAACGTTTCCGATTCGCTCCCGCATTGTTCAATGCCTCATACGCCATACCCGCACTCAACGCTCCATCCCCTATCACCGCTATCACCTCATGATCTTCGCCCATCAACTCCCTCTTCGCCGCAAATCCCAGTGCAGACGATACCGAAGTCGAACTGTGACCCGCACCAAAAGGATCATACGCACTCTCACTCCTCATCGTAAATCCTGACAAGCCCCCTCCCTTACGCAACGTACCCAGATCCGACTTCCGTCCCGTCAAAACCTTGTGCGGATAACACTGATGACCCACGTCCCATATCAATATGTCCCTCGGCGTATCAAACACATAGTGCAGTGCCACCGTCAACTCCACAACCCCAAGACCCGCTCCCAAATGTCCTCCCGTCTCAGAAACAACCCCTATCACAAAATCTCGCAACTCCGCCGACAACTGCGGCAAACTCTCCTCCGATAAAGAACGCAAGTCCTCCGGATCATTCACCCTCGATAACAAACTTCCTTCACTCGACATCTGCCTTCATCGCATCACCGTCGCGACCCCTCCGATTCTTCCATCAAATTCCTCAATACATACGGCAAAATCCCATTGTGCCTAAAATAAGACAACTCATCCTCCGTATCAATCCGCACCAAAACTTTCCGCTCCTCACCCTCTCCACTCGCTCGCAATATCTCAAGGTTCAGACTCCCCTTAGGCTTCACATCATCAATACCCCGAATCGTCAAAACCTCGCTCCCGTCAAGTCCAAGCGACGCAGAACCTTCTCCCGGCAAAAACTGCAACGGCAATATACCCATACCCACCAAATTAGAACGGTGAATCCTCTCAAAACTTTCCGCTATCACCGCCCGAACACCGAGCAGTCTCGTACCCTTCGCCGCCCAATCCCGAGACGAACCCGTGCCGTATTCCTTCCCTCCTATCACCACAAGATCAACACCCTCAGACCTGTATCGCTCAGATGCATCAAATACTGACATCACATCTCCAGACGGATAATGACGCGTAAAACCTCCCTCCGTCTCCGGAGCCACCTGATTCCGTATCCTCACATTCGCAAAAGTCCCCCGCAACATCACCTCGTGATTGCCTCGCCGTGAACCATACGAATTAAACTCTCCGGGGCGTACCTGAAAAGACAACAAATAATCTCCCGCCGGAGTCTCCTTGCCAAAAGAACCCGCCGGCGATATATGATCCGTCGTCACAGAATCTCCCAAAATCAAAAGAGAACGCGCACCCTCTATATCCCCTCGACTCTCAGGAAGAGGACCCATATCATCAAAAAACGGCGGACGACGCACATAAGTCGAACCTTCATTCCAGTCATACGTCTCCTTCTCGCGGCTATTAATACCCCGCCAATCCTCAGAACCCTCAAAAACATCCGCATAACGAGACGCAAACATATCACGACGTACACTCAAGCCCACCACATCGCTAATCTCCTCATTCGAGGGCCATATGTCACGCAAATACACCGACTCCCCATCCGAACTCACCCCCAACGGCTCATTCACAATGTCTATACCCATGTTCCCCGCCAGTGCATAAGCTATCACAAGCGGCGGAGACGCCAAGTAATTCGCCTTCACCAACGGATGGACCCGTCCCTCAAAATTCCTGTTCCCGCTCAATACCGCCGCAACCGTCAAGTCCTTCTCCCTCACCTCAGATGCTATCTCCTCGCTCAAAGGACCCGAATTCCCTATGCACGTCGTACACCCGTAACCCACCACATCAAAGCCCAATCCCTTCAAAGACTCGTCCAAACCTGAAACCCTCAAATAATCCGTCACCACCTGCGAACCAGGAGCAAGCGACGTCTTCACATGACCCTTCACACTCAATCCCCGACGCAACGCATTCCGTGCCAGCAAACCCGCAGACACCAGTACATTCGGATTAGAAGTGTTCGTACAGCTCGTAATCGCCGCTATCACCACATCTCCGTCACGCAAATCTCCTCCCTCCTCTTCCACCTTCCTTTTTTTCGCACCCACCAAAGAACCAAACGACTTCGCCACATCTCCCAGAATAATCTTGTCTTGAGGACGCTTCGGACCCGCCACCATCGATTCCACCTTCGACAAATCCAAATCCAGTCTGTCCGTATAAACCACGTCGTCACCTCCCCCATCACTCCACATGCCTTGTGCTCGCATATACGCCTCCACCACACGAAGCTTATCCGCTCTCCTTGCCGTCAACTCCAAGTAACGCATCGTCTCCTTATCCACTGGGAAGAGTCCACATGATGCTCCGTACTCCGGGGCCATGTTTGAAATTGTCGCACGATCCGCCAGCGACAAAGACGAAAGTCCCGGACCATAAAACTCCACAAACTTCCCCACAACACCATACGAACGCAACATATGCGTAATCTCCAACACCAAATCCGTCGCCGTCACCCCCTCACGCAGAGAACCATCCAACCTCACCCCTATCACCTCCGGAATCATCATCGACACAGGTTGACCCAACATGGCCGCCTCCGCCTCTATACCTCCCACGCCCCAACCCAAAACGCCTAACGCATTCACCATTGTCGTGTGACTATCCGTACCTATCACCGTGTCCGGGTAAAAAATTTTATCCTCCCCCTCAACGCCTTGCCATACAACTTCCGCCAAATACTCCAAATTCACCTGATGGCATATGCCCGTACCGGGAGGAACAACACGAAAATTCTCAAACGAAGATTGTCCCCACTTCAAAAACTCATAACGCTCGCGATTACGCTTAAATTCTTCGCGTATATTGTGTCCAAAAGCCGCAGAATCTCCAAATCGATCCACCACCACCGAATGATCTATCACCAAGTCCACGCGAACCTGAGGGTTAATATGCGATGCACGCCCTCCCATCTTCAACACCTTATCCCTCATCGCCGCCAAGTCCGCTACCGCCGGAACTCCCGTAAAATCTTGCATCAATACACGTGACGGACGGTACGCTATCTCCTCTTGAGACTTACCCTCCTTCAACCAACCCATCATCCTCTCTATATGCTCCCTCTTCACACTACGACCGTCTTCGTGACGAAGCAAATTCTCTAACACTATCTTCAAACCCAGAGGAAAACGACGTACATCGCTTCCAAGCTCAGATTCCGCCGCCTGCAAACTGTAGAAAAATCCCCTCTCCCCTCCCACACCCTCAAAACTCTTACGCACACCAAAACTATCCATCACACCTTCTCCTCTAAATTTCTCTTGTCCTTTATCCATACACCCCCCTCCCCCCCCTAGCATAACCATAGACCCTCACCTTGACAAGTCCCTCCTCCTTATCAACACCCCTCAAAAAAAAGGAGGACGCTTCATAATTAAAGCGTCCTCCTTTGCACGTCGTGCTCATTCCCTTGTCAAAAATGCCCCCAATACCAAAATCTCAAAAAATTTTGAATCCTCACCATCAAAGCAGAAAAATGAAAACCACACTTTCAGTTCAACTATCGCTTCCTCTATTTCTCAATTTATATTCCTTCCACACCATCTCTCTGCCCAAAAAAAATGAACACGAACCATGCTCGCCTCAAAATATTCAAGACCAACACCATGCCCTTCCCTCAAAAACATCCTATGCACGCTTTCTACCCCCAAACATCCCTAGCAAACTACATCTTCCTTTGTCCCCGTACTATGATACGTATCACCCACCCCTCAACTCCTTGTGACAACCATCACTACCCCTCTTAACTTTTTATAAAAAATACATTCCTATACACAAAAAACCATAGTACAACAGCACAACAACCTACCTTGCTCTCTTCATAAGGAAAATCCTTCCAAATCAAAAAATATCTACGCAAGGTTTGTGTGTCTCTAAGGGCGGTTAGCTCAGTTGGAAGAGCATCTCGTTTACACCGAGGAGGTCGGCGGTTCGAGCCCGTCACCGCCCACCATCACCACACAAAAATTCCTCCCCCCCTCATCATGGGACAAAAAACCTTGAACCTCCCAAAAATGTCTCTCTCCATTCCCCTCAATATCCTCAAAAAAATTCTCCCTCAATCACGAGAACTCCTCGCCATACTCGCAGGTTTCATACTCTTCCTCTCCCAGTACCCCCTAAGTTGGATCCCCGGACTCTATATCGGGATGTTCATCATCCTCTTCCTCATCCAGAAAAATACTCACACCCTCTCCCTCAAAAATTTCCATCTGCGAAACTTCTTCTCCAACTTCCTCCTCGGGTTTTGCTTCGGATTCGGATTCTTCGCCGCAACCTTCTACTGGATAGGCTTCCCCTTCCTCGTCTACGCTGAAAGACTCTTCTTCTTCATACCCTTCGCCCTCGTACTCTTTCCCGCCTTATTCGCTCTCTTCTTCGGAGCCGCTTCTGCTCTTGCCGCTTTCTTCCCCCACGGTGCGTCTCGCTTGTCCGCTTTTGTCGCTTTCCTCGCTCTTGCTGACTTCCTCCGTGGACACATCCCCGGCGGACTCCCTTGGAATAACTTCGGCTACGCTTGGGGCTCCGCTGATACCCTCATGCAATCCGCTTCCCTCTTCGGTGTCGACGGGGTCGGAGTAATCGCGATCTTGCTCGCCACCCTCTCCGTTTCTCCCTTCCTCTTCCACTTTTCCAAAATCTCCCTCATCTCTTCCGCTCTCTCCATCTCCATCTTCCTCTCCTTCCACTTCTGGGGAGAACACCGCATCCAAGCACTCCAAGATCAAGCCCAAAGTACACACAACATCAAAATCCGTATCATCCAACCCAATATCTCTCAGTCCTCTCGCTGGAAAGACAACCACATTCGACAAATATTCCTCCGACTCCTCTCCCTCAGCGTCGTCAATAGACCGCCTTCCATCAATCACATCATCTGGCCAGAAACCGCTACACCCTTCTTGCTCCTCAACAGCAAAGACGCTCAACAACAAATCGCATCCATCACTCCCCCCAACGGCTCCCTCGTCACCGGGGCTCCTCGTAAAGATAACGCCAAAAAATCAGTCTACTACAACAGCATCGTCGCCCTAGACCCATCCCAACGCCTCATCGGAACCTACGACAAAAAAAATCTCGTGCCCTTCGGCGAATACACCCCCTTAGGCGACTTCTTCTCCATCGACCTCTTGCTCGGCAGACTCGGGTCCTACACCAAAGGCAACCATTTCCAACCCCTCCTTACACTCCCCAATACACCTCCCGCTCTACCCGCTATCTGCTACGAAAGCCTCTTCTCTCACGACCTACTCGCCTACTTCAACGCACACAAAAATAAACCCAAATGGATACTCAACGCCACAAATGACGCTTGGTTCGGATATTCCCTTGCTCCCATACAACATATGGAAATGTCTCGGTGGCGGAGCGTCGAACTCGGGATTCCTCTCGTTCGCGTCAACAATACAGGCAGATCCGGAATCATCAACGCCCTCGGAAAACCCATCGAATACAGACTCACTCACACCGTCGGCGTCATCGACTTCTCCCTACCTCAAGCTCTCAAAAATAATACAACCTTCTCAATCATCGGCTTTTGGGGATTCTTCCTCCCATGGGGACTCCTCTTCCTCTCCTCACTACTCCTCTCAACCTTCAAAACCCTTAACCCTTGGAAATCATCACGAACACCTTTATGATGCCAAGAATGAATAGAAATTCATTCCCCTTCTTCCGCCACATCCTTCACAGAAACTATTCTTCCCCCCCAAGATCACAAAGTCTCAAAAATAAAAGGGTTATCTATGCTATGATATCCACTCCCTCCTTGACTTCCCTCTCCCCCTTGACCCCACTCTCTCCTATGACATCCTCCCACTTCTCTCAATCTCATCATCTCCTGAAAATCTTCGCCTCTCTCTTCCTCTTAACCCTTGTCCTCACAACATCTCCCGTATACGCTCAAGATAAAGCCAGCACAGACCTCTGCCGAGAAGCCATACCCTCCGTATCCCTACGTCACCTCAGAACAGGCAGACTCTCTCTCCTAGACGCCATCAACGAACAAATCACCATACGCTACTCCGAATACCTCAACCCCTCCTTCGGCGGATACTCCATCAACGACAAACTTAGCTCCATCGTCGACCAACCCAGACCCATCGTTTGGGCTTCTGCCGCTTTCTCCTCAGGCACAAGAAGCTTCGGAACTTGCGACTCAACAACCACCGTCTTTCCCACCCTCGCAGGAATCGATACCTTCGTCGGAAGTCACAAAAACTTACTCATCGGACTCAACGTCGGCTACAACAACAACCGACTCAATGTCGAAAAACACCCCATTCCTCAAACCACCAAATTCTCTTCCACTTCCTCGGATTCCAGTACCCTCTTCGGCGGATCATACATCGCTTGGATGATGCCAAACTTTCACGCTTCCTTCTCCGGACTCCTACACTCAAACGACATCTCTATCACCCCATCAGACGCCACCGCCTCCACAAAAATCTCAGGCATCGCCGGAGTCTCAACTCAAGCCACCGTCGGAACCCACTTCTCCTTCAAACACATCAATACACACATCTCCACCTTCCTCATCTACGAAAACTTCTCCGTCAACGCCTTCCCCCTCTCCACTCAAGACAATGTCCTCATCAATTACGACAAAGTCGACCTTAGCAACCTCATACCCGGTATTCGTGCTCAAGCAAACGCATACTACGCTTCCCCCACTGACCCCTACACCTTCTACGGATGGAAATCGAGCTTCAGCACCAAACGCGTCTACCCCCTAGGCGGAAATACTTGGAAATTCCTCAATAATACCACAGGAACAGCTGGAACCGTCCATCTCGATACAGAATGGACAGAAACCAATATCGACTTCACCGCTAGCTTGCGATCCTTCAACGCTCGCGAATTTTATGCCTCCATCGGAGGCGTATTCGTCTGGGGAGAACATCCTCTCCAGACTCTCAAGGGTAACGATTTCAATATCGAAATCGGTATCCAACTCCTCTTATAAAAATATCTTAAACAAGGAAACTTTCATGAAAACCAAAATATACGCTCTCACCCTCGCAAAAATCACCCTCCTCTCTCTCTTCACCCTCTCTTCTCACATTTCACTCTCTCAAAACACTCTCGCACAAACCCTCAACACCGGCAATGACTGCCGACTAGAAACACCCATCATCGCCCTTCGGAAAATCCCTAGAAACTCCGCTCAACATCTCCAAAACCTTTCTCAACACTTCATCAGCCTCGTCGCATCCAGAAAAAGAGCACTCTTCTACGCCCTCGGAGACCAAAAAGACAGCTACAGCCTCGGGACCGGTCCTTGGATCAACCTACAACACGCCTTCTCTCAAAAAATCAAAAGATCCGCTTCAAACCTCTCCCGCTCCTCTTCTCAAGATTGCCTCAGCTCCTCCTCACCCACCTCCCTCTCTTTCGGACTCGACCTCGTCAATACAGACGGATTCGTAGCCTTCACCCTCGGAATCTTCGGCGGGTACGAAAATAATCAAGCCACCATCTCCAGTATCAACAGCGAAGGACAAGAAACAAGTGCCTTCCAATCCTTCTCCGTCCAAAATAACGCACTCCGCTACGGAGCCTACGCCGCCGCCTATGGCGATACACTCTACGGATTCATATCCTATACACAAAATCAAGCCCCCGTCTCTGTCACCACTCACGACAAAAAAGACTTCCAATTCTATAAAGGCGGATTCGGAAGCATCGGAGGCGGAATCGGTTTCGCCGCTCATTCCGGTATCTCCTTATCCTCTCAGATGAATGCTCAATACCTTTCAACACCCTCAGAAGAAATCGCTATCTCCTACGATTCCAATCTACAACAGTCCTACACCGCAACCACCCCCAATTGGCTCGTCGCTGAAACACGCGTGGACATCGGATTCCCCTTCGGAGACGAAAACTCTTTGGGCAATGCAAGCCTCTACGCCTCTTCCATCATCATCGCAAATACCGGCGACGACTCCTTCAAAGCCCTCGGAAATCAAGGACTGCAAACCCTACAACAATACCTACAACAATTCTTCACCAACAGCCCCTCTTTCAATATCAATGACGCCATGGTTTACGGAACTTTAGGCTTCCTCATCAATTACGGAAACCTAAACGGACTCAAAGGAGGACTCGAATTCGGGTATTCACAAAGAATGGTTGAAGGCGCTTCTCTCGATAACGACAGCTCTTTCATCAAACTCAACCTCGATTACCGATTCTAACCCCTCCCTCCTTCTAAACCCACTCCCTCCCTCTAAACCCACTCCCTCCCTCTAAACCCACTCCCTCCCTCTAAACC
>CAKMZR010000021.1 GCA_929200455.1 uncultured Alphaproteobacteria bacterium
AGGGTATGGAGTGTGAGTGAGAGGGTGAGTCTTTGTTTTTTGTATTGCCAAAGGTTGAAATAGTGTGTTATTGAGGGTGTAATGCTTAGTGAGGTGATTTTACGGTTGTATTTTCTGGGAGGTGGTTGAGCATAGGGTTGTAGTGGGATATGAGGGTTGAGGTAGAATATAGTGAGCAATCAATAAAGAGGAGATATAATATGTCGGGAGAACACAATTCGGTTCTACAGGATACGTTTTTGAATCAGGCGCGTCAGCAGAAGATTTCTGTGACGATTTTTTTGGTGAATGGTGTGAAATTGCAGGGAATGATCACGTGGTTTGATACTTATTGTATTTTGTTGAAGAGGGATCATTTATCGCAGTTGGTTTTTAAGCATGCGATTTCGACGGTAATGCCGATGGCCCCGATAGTGATTCCGCACGGAGGAGATCAAGGCGGAGAGCAGGGTGGAGAGGGCACGGAAGAGTCGGAAGAGGGTGAGTAATCAGGGGGCTGGTTTTATGGGGAATTGGGTGAGGGCGTTGTTTTTGAGTCCGAGAGCGATATCTCCGTTGAGGAGGAGTTGGAGTGGTTTTCCGAAGATGTCCCACCGCCATTTGTCGAGTATACTTTGAGGATGGGTTCCTGTTGCGATGGCGCGTATATCGCTTGAGGAGGCGATGATTTGGGGTGCGATATGGTATTTTTGCGCGACATCGTGAAGGAGCAGGGTGATGAGTTCTGAGGTATTTTGTTCGGGTGAAGCGACGGATTGCTGATTTGGGGGAGGTGGGTTTGGGTCTTGTGGGAAGAGGGATTGGTTGGAGAGGGCGTTGAAGATTTCGAGAGCTTTTTTTCCTGATTTGAAGGTGGGATTGAGGTGTCTGATATTGGCGAGGTCGTGAACGGACTTGGGGATATTTTGGGCGATGGCGAGTATGGCATTATCTGAGATGATGCGTTGTCTGGGAATATTTTGGGCGATGGCTTTTTTTTCGCGCCAATATGCGAGTGCTTTGAGAGCGGGCATGGCGTGGTATTTGATTCGATTGGCTTTAATTTTTTGCCAAGCGGTATATTCTTTTTGTGAGAAGAGTTCGGGTTTGTATACTTTGAGGGTTTCTTGTTTGACGATGTCGTCTCTTTCTAGATTTTTTATTTTTTGTGAGAGGGAGTCGTAGAGTTGGTGTAGATGTGTGACATCGCTGAGTGCGTAGAGGCACTGTGGATTTTTGAGGGGTCGCAGAGACCAATCGCTCATGCGTTCATTTTTTGAGAGTGAGGTATCGCAAAAAGAGAGCAGGAGTGTTTCGAGGGAGGATTGGAAGTGAATGGAGCAGAAGCGTGCCATAATTTGCGTATCGACGATATTGTCCATGACGCGTCCTCCTGAGAGAGCGAAGAGTCCTTCGATATCTTGAGTTCCTGCGTGGACGATTTTGGTGATATTGGGGTTGAAGAGTGCCTCGAGTAGGGGTTCTAGGGAGAGGTTTGGTGCGAGTGTATCGACGAGGAATGCGTCGGACGGGGTAGCGATTTGCAGGAGGCATATGTGAGGCCAATATGTTTTTTCGCGTAGGAATTCGGTATCGAAAGCGATGATATTTTCTTTTTGTATTTGCGAGCAGAGTTCGAGGATTTGTTGATTTGAGGTGAGGGGTTTTGTGTGGACATTCACGATGGGTGGCCTTTTTTTTGGGTTGAGATTTAGTGTGAGAAGGAGCGTATATTGTGTTGGATGAGTGAGATATTGTGTTTGTTTGCTTCTTGTATAATTTGCTGGTCATTTTTTGATCCGCCTGGGTGGGCGACGACGGATATTTCTGCTTGAGCGAGGATTTTGATGGTATCGAAGAAGGGGAAGAATCCGTCTGAGGCGGCGACGGCGGCGGGGAGGAGGTCTGGGTTGAAAGTTTTTGCTTGTTGAATGGCGATTTCTGCGGCTTTGATTCGGCTGGTTTGGCCGGAACCGAGTCCGATGAGTTGACCGTTATGGACGATGGAGATGGTATTGGAGGGAGCGAAAGCGGTGAGGGTACAAGCGGTAACGAGGTCGTCCCACTGATCTTCTGAGGGAATGAGTTGTGTCATGATATTCATATGTTTTCGCGAGGGGAAGGAGGTATTGTTGTCTTGGATTAGGAATCCGCCATTGATATGTCGGAACGAGGAGGATGAGGGTGATGGATTTTTTATGGAGGAGGCGAGGAGTCGGAGTTGTGTTTTTTTGGCGAGAATTTTGAGGGCATCGGACTCGAAATTGGGAGCGATGATGACTTCGATGAAGTTATCTGAGATGGATTGTGCCATGGGAGCGGAGAAGGTTTGGTTGGTGGCGATGATTCCGCCGAAGGCGGAGAGGGGATCGGATGCGAGTGCGAGTTTGAGGGCTTGGAGAGTGTCTGAGTGTGTACAAAAGCCGCAAGGTATGGTGTGTTTGATGATGGCTACGGTGGGTTTTTGGAAGGTGTGTGCGAGGTTGAAGGCGGCATTTGCGTCGATGTAGTTGTTGTAGCTTAGAGGTTTTTCTGCTTGTAGGATTTTGGCGTTGAGAGGTCCTGGAGCGTTGGGGTCGAAGGAGTAGAGGGAAGCGTTTTGGTGAGGATTTTCGCCATAGCGTAATTCGGAGACGTGTTGTGCTTGGAATGGCAAGGGAGAAGGTTCTTTTTGGGAGAGCCAATTATGGATGGATTGGTCGTAGAGGCAGGTGTGAGCAAAAGCTGTCTGTGCCATTTGTTGGCGGAAGTGTAGGGAGATAGATTTGTGTGCTGAGAGTTCATTTTTGAGATTTTCGTAGTCGTCGATTTGGGTGATGACGGTGACGAATCGTTGATTTTTTGCGGCGGCACGAATCATGGTGGGTCCGCCGATATCGATCATTTCGATGATGTCGTCATGAGAAGCGTTGGGGTTTTCGAGTGTTTCTGAGAAGGGGTATAGGTTTGCGATGACAATATCGAAAGGTTTTATGTGTTGTTTTTGGAGTGTCTGGACATGGTTTTTGTTGAGGGGGTTGGCGAGGATTCCGGCGTGTATGGCGGGGTGTAGGGTTTTGACGCGGCCATCGAGGAGGTCAGGATAGCCGGTGACGTCGGCGACATCGACGACGGGAATGTCGGCTTCTTTGAGGAGGGCGGCGGTATTTCCTGTGGCGACGATCTCGACATGGAGTTTGTGTAGGAAAGAGACGATATCGACGATATTGGTTTTGTTGTAGACGGAAACGAGGGCGCGTTTTGGGGTGATATGGGAGGATGTATCCATGACTTTAGGGTTTCCAGTATTTGAAGTCTTTGATGAGAGGGTTATTGTTCCAGAATCCGTGAATATCGGCAATGAGTGCATTTTTTTTGAGAAGGTTTTTGAAATTGATGTGCTGAAATTCTTTGTGCGGAATGGCAAGCACGAGAGCATCATAACGTGATGCAGAGTGTGGCGTCAAGGAGGGTAGGGTTTTGAGGGGAGGATTGTCAGCGTGGGGGTCATAGATGTCGAAGGCGTGTCCGAGTGATTTGAGGGTTTGGGCGAGGAGAGGAATTTTGGTATTTCGGGTATCTGAGATATTGGCTTTGAAGGTGATGCCGAGTATGAGGATGCGTGATTGGGGTTTGGTTCTGGCGTGTATGAGGTGGGCGAAGTGGGGTGCCATATTGTTATTGGTGCTTCGGGCTGTGGAAGTGAGGGAGGGAGAGAAGGCGATTTGCTGGGCTTTATGGATGAGGTAGTAGGGGTCGACGCCGATGCAGTGTCCGCCGACAAGGCCCGGGGTGCAGGGTAGGAAGTTTGGTTTTGAGGAAGCGGCCTCGATGACATCGAGAGCACTTATGTTGATGCGGTCACAAAAGAGAGCGAGTTCATTGGCAAGAGCGATATTGACGTCTCGTTGTACATTTTCGATGAGTTTTGCGGCTTCTGCGACTTTGATGGATGGAGCGATAGAGATGGCGTGATTGTTAAGCGTTCCGTAGATTGAGGCGATGGTTTTTTGAGATTCGGCGTTATCTGCGGCGATGATTCGCGGCAATTTTTCGAGGGTGAAGTCTTGGGAACCGGGAGAGATTCGCTCGGGAGCGTAGGCGAGAGCGAAGTCTTGAAACCGTGAGAGTTTTGAGTATTTTTCGATTTGGGGGGTGCAAATTTCGTCAAGAGTTCCGGGATAGACGGTACTTTCAAAGCAGACGATGCTTTTGTGTTTGATGTGCGGTGCGAGTATTTGGCAAGCATTTATGAGGGGATTGAGGTCTGGGGTGAAGGTATTTTCGATGAGGGGCGTGGGTACGGCGACGATGAAGATGTGAGCTTTGCTGAGGCATTTTGGGTCTGACGATGGTGTGAAGGGCGGGGATGAAGAGAGAAGTTTTTGGACATGATTTTGGTTGTTATCGAAGGCGATGACGTTGAAGTGTTTTGCGAGAGCACAAGCGAGAGGGAAGCCTACATAGCCGAGTCCGATGACGGCGATAGGGGGAAGATTTTTGATTTGTGTCATTATGGATAGAGAAAGGTTAAAAGGAAACTTGAATGGATACTATGAAGAGGTTATAGTGGGTGTTGGGGTGAGGGTTTTTTGAGGGGAGGGATAAGGCAGGGGTGTAGTGATGGAGTGTTGATAGAACGTTTGGTTTGTTGTGTCAATTAGGGGTTGGTATTTTTGAGGGTTTTTGGGGAGGCGTTGAGTGAAGGAAGAAGATTGAGATGAAGGAGGGGCGGGATATTCTTGAGGAAGTGGGTGTGGGGTACACCTGAGGAAGAATGACGGGAAAGAAGAGTATGTATGTTGAGAGGGGTGAGGGGATTTTTTGCATATATACGGAAGAGATTGAGCGAAGAACGAGGATGTGGATTTTTGTTTTTTTGCTTGAGTTTGTCAACGAAGAGCATACGACTAAGGAGGGCAAAAAGAAGGACGCGAGGGAAGGGGTGAATGGTGGAGTAAGCGTAATAAATTTTGAGTGGTCTATGATGAAGTATGCATCTGAAAGGGAAGAGAGATTTTATGGAAAAGCGGATATTGGTAGAGAGTGCGAGCGAGAGCGAAACACGGATAGCGGTAGTACAGGACGGTGTACTTGAGGATTATTACATAGAGACGGCGGACTGTCGTTCTTTGAAGGGTAATATTTACTTGGCGAAGGTGGCGAGGATAGAGCCGGCGTTGCAGGCGGCGTTTATTGACTATGGAGGGGATCAGCATGGATTTTTGCCGTTTGCGGAGATTCACCCGGATTATTTTCGGATACCGATAGAGGATCGTCAGGCGTTATCGGCGGAAGAGCGTGGGGATGACGAGGATGAGGTGGATGTTGAAGAGGACGTGGATGTTGAAGAGGGTGATGATGTTCTTGGAGAGGGTGAGGATTCTGAGGATTCGGAGGGTGGAGTAGGGGAAGAGGTTTCTGAGCGTGATGAGGGTCGTGGGAAGAAGAGGGAGTCGCGTCGTGTGATGTCGCGTCGTCGTTATCGGATACAGGAGGTGATTAAGAAGAATCAGATCATGTTGGTACAGGTGACGAAGGAGCGTCGTGGGAACAAGGGTGTGAGTTTGTCGACGTACATAGCGTTGGCAAGTCGTTACTGTGTATTTATGGCGAATTCGACGCGTGGCGGGGGTGTGAGTCGCAAGATAGGGGGTTTGAAGGAGCGTATAGGACTGAAGAAGCTTTTGAGTGAGATTGATGTTCCGAAGGGTCAGGCATTGATATTGCGAACGGCGGGAGCGGGTCGCAGCAAGGCGGCGTTGAAGAAGGATTATCAGAGTATTGTGGGTGTATGGGACAACATCCGTGGTCGGACGATGGAGGCAACAGCCCCGACATTGATTCACGAGGAAGCGAATTTGACGAAGAGGCTTGTGAGGGATTTTTATGACGCGGAGGTGAAGGAGATTGTTGTATCTGGGGAGAGTTTTTACAAGGAGGTGCGGGAGAGCATGGACAGTATTCTGCCGTCGCACAAGAAGAAGATCAAGCGTTACAAGGGTGGAGTTCCGTTATTTCAGGTGCATGGTATAGAGGAGAGTCTGGACAGTATATTTGATCAAAGCGTGAAGTTGCCGTCGGGCGGTTCTTTGGTGGTGACGCCGACGGAGGCGTTGGTATCGATAGACGTGAACTCTGGTCGTGCGACGCGAGAGCGGAGTATAGGGAGTACGGCTCTGAAGACCAATTTGGAGGCCGCAGACGAGGTTGCGAGACAGTTGCGGTTGAGGGATTTGGCGGGTTTGATTGTGATAGATTTCATTGACATGGATGATTACGGTCACCGCCGTCAGGTGGAGGGTCGTCTTCACGAGGCGTTGCGTGTGGATAGAGCACGTTTGAAGGTCGGAGAGATCAGCATGTTTGGTCTTTTGGAGATGTCGCGTCAGCGTTTGCGTTCGAGTATGAACGAGTTGGGAACGGAGCGTTGTGTGTCGTGTGGTGGTTCTGGTTATGTGTTGTCGAAGCCGATGAGGTTGCGTAAGTTGATACGGGTTTTGGAGGGTTATGTGATGAAGGTGGGTCAAGAGAAGCTTTTGTCATTTGATACGCCGCGTCGTTTGGTTTTGAAGGTGGGGGAAGGACTTGGGTTTTCTTTTTTGAACATGTACAGGAGGGACATTGTGTTGCTTGAGGACGAGTACAATGTGCGCGTGGACGTGGAGGATTTGGAGTCTGGTTCTCGTACATTTTTTGAGTTGTGTCCTGACAAGTCTCTTTTGAGTTTGCAGCCGTTGGAGGATAAGGAGTCTGTGCCATTGAAGCGGAGTCGGGGCGGTCGAGGAGAGGGTCGTGGAGGGGGACGGAATCGTCAAAACGAGGGTCGTCGTTGGAAGAATGAGGAGGGGGGAGATTCTCCTGAGTCGAAGGAGTCGCGTCGCGGCAAGCGTGGTTCTGGTCGCGGTCGCCGTGGGGGAGGTCGTGAGGATGGACATTCTCGAGAGAAGTCTCCGCGTGAAGAAGGGGATGAGGTGAGTGATAAGAGGGAAGGGATGGAAGGGGAAGAGCGTCTTCCTGACTATGGCAGTCAGCCGCAACCTCATGTGGAGGTGTCGGAAGTGCCTGAGGATGATGCGGGTCAAGGATTGTCTTCCTCTCGCTCGAAGAAGCGAGGAGGAGCGTTTGGTCGTTGGCTTGGACGTCCGAAGGTATTTCGTGATCGGGGTGAAGAGGAAGGTGGAAGTTCTGGTTCTGAGATGGTGTTAGACTTGTCTGAACTGGATCAGAAGGGCAAGGGAGGATCTTCTGAGGGTGGGGTGTAGAGAGGAAGAGGAGTGTTGAGTGGTTGAGGGTCAGGGCGATTTTTCGGGACATAGGCGTCGAGAGTTTTTGAAGCGTGGTTTGTTGTTGGGGTGTGGTGTTATTGGGGGTATGAGTAGTTTTGCGTATGGTCAGTCATCTTCGCTGAGGATATTGCGAGATGCGGAGATGGAGACATTTCTTTATAGGTCGGTGCGTACGTTGTATGGACTGGCGGGTCTATCGCGAGATCATGTGAGGATATTTGTGTTGGATGACAGACGTTTTAATGCGTTTGTGAATGGGAGTGGGATGATGTTTGTGAACACGGGATTATTTTTTTCGCTTGAGAGTCCGGATGAGTTGATGGGCGTTTTGGCCCATGAGACGGCTCATGTGGCTCTTGGACATCCTTTGCAGACTCATTTGGAGGCGGAAGATGCGGGTCGTCGCGCACTTCTAGGGAGTGTATTGGGTGTATTGGGGGGGATAGCGTCTGGGGAGGCGGGTTTGGCGATAGGGGCATCTTCTTTGAGTACGGAGCTTAGCCGTCAGCAGTTATTGGGGGAGTTGCGGGTGAAGGAGTCATCATCTGATGTGATGGCGTTAGACTTGTTGCATCGTTTGGGTTATGACGTGCGTGTGATGTTGAAGGTATTTGGCAAGATGGAGCGTTTGGAGCGTTTGAGTTTGTCGGATGAGAATTATTTTCGGACGCATCCATTGAGTGAGGATCGCCGCTTGAGAGCGGAGCGGGAGATAGGGCGTTTGCGGGCACAGAGGGTATTGACGGAGGCCCCGGATGATCGTGTAGCGTATGAGCGTATGAGGGTGAAGGTGATGGCGTATACTTTGCCGTTGGAGGAGTCTTTGAGGAAGTTTAGGGATCCGCAGACGTGGGAGGCGAGGTATGGATTTGCGATTACGCTTTTGCGTTACGGACGTTTTTCTGAGCCCTTGAGGTTATTGAAGGAGGTGAGCGAGGCGTGGTCTGCGTATGGTTATGTGGACGAGGTGATAGCGGAGGCGTATATGAGCAGGGGAGAGGTATTGGAGGCGGCACACTGGATGGGGCGTGCGTTGGAGAAGGAGGGTGAGGTGCCGTTGCTGTGGTTGGGCTACGGAGAGATTTTGCTAGAGATTCGGGGTCGCGAGGACGAGGCGGAGAAGTGGTTATGGCGTGCGTTGGAGAAGGAGGGTTGGTTATTGGGAGGTTGGCGTCGTTTGATGACTTTGTATAGTCGTCGTGGTGAGAAGGGGAAGTTGCAGTTGGCCCATGCGGAATTTTTGTATCGTCAAGGGTATCATGATCGCGCACGCGAGTTGGCAGAAGATGCTTGGGAGCGATTGTCGGAGGAGCCGAAGCTCCGTGCGCGTGCACAAGATATTTTGGTTTATCTTTCGTTTTAGGGGAGTGATTTGTGAAAGAGGGTTATGTGTATGATTATGGGGAGTTCGGTCTTGAAGGGGGTGTGATAGAGGGCCGGGAGAAACGCTTTTTGGCGTACTGTCGTCTTGATGGAGGGGAAGAGGTTGTGGCCCATTGTGTGAATCCGGGTTCGATGAAGGGAGTGTTGGAAGATTTGCCGCAGAGAGTGTGGTTGTCTCGGGTTGATTCTGCGAAGGCGAAACTGAAGTGGCGACTGGAGATAGTGGAGTCGAAGGACGGTGTGGGTGTGGGTGTCCATACGACTTTAGCGAATCGCTTGGTGGAATCGGCGTTGAATCAGGGTTTGATTCCGGAATTGAGTGGTTATGATGTTTTGAGAAGGGAGGTGAAGTACGGTGTTTCGAGTCGGATAGATTTTTTGTTGGAAAGAGGCGGAGATCGGGTGTATGTGGAGGTGAAGAGTGTGACGATGTGTCGTGGTAAGGAGCATGGGGATTATGGTTTGATGGCGGAGTTTCCGGATGGGAAGACGAGTCGAGGCTTGAGGCACTTGGAGGAGTTGTGGAGTGTGACGCAAGATGGTTTTCGGGGTGTCGTTTTGTATGTGGTTCAAAGGGGGGACTGTGGTTGTGTGGGTATAGCGGGGGATATAGATAGAGATTTTGAGGAGGGTATGAGGAAGTATGGAGAGAAGAAGATCGACTCGTGCCCCTTGGAAGTGTTATGTTATGGTTGTGAAGTTGGCGTTGACGGGATTAGGTGGGGAAAGAGGTTGCCATTGATATTGTCGAGTAAAGATTGAGAGATGAAGAAGGACACATTGATAAAGAGGGTGACGGCGTCTGGAGTGAGGATTTACGGGGAGGAGGCGTTTGAGGGTATGAGGGTATCGGGTCGTTTGGCGGCGGAGGTATTGGACATGGTGGTAGAGGAGTTGCAGGTGGGTGTGACAACGGGATATTTGGATCGTATATGTCATGAGATGATCATGGACAATGGTGCGATTCCAGCACCGTTGAACTACCGAGGATTCCCGAAATCCATATGCACGAGTGTGAATCACGTGGTGTGTCATGGGATTCCGTCTGAGAGTCGCCCTTTATTGGAGGGTGATATCGTGAACGTGGATGTGACGGTGATAAAGGAGGGGTGGTACGGTGATACGAGCAGGATGTATGTGGCGGGAGAGAAGGTGGGCAGGAGGGCGTATCAGTTGATGGAAGCGACTCATGAGTGTTTGATGAAGGGTATAGAGGTGTCTCGAGCGGGGGCGACTTTGGGTGATGTGGGACATGTGATTCAGACTCATGCGGAGAGTTTGAGGTTTTCTGTGGTTCGTGAGTTTTGTGGTCATGGAGTGGGTCGACAATTTCACGAGGCTCCGAGTGTGGTGCATGTGGGTTCACCTGGGGAGGGCTTGGAGTTGGAGGAGGGAATGATTTTCACGATAGAGCCGATGATTAATGTGGGAGGAGCTGGGGTGAAGACGTTGAGTGACGGTTGGACATCTGTGACGCGAGATCATTCTTTGTCTGCACAATGTGAGCATACGATAGGGATAGGGAAGGATGGAGCGGAAGTCTTTACGTATTCACCGAAGGGATGGGATTGTCCGTTTGAGAGGGTATTGGTCTGACTTTGCAAGAGAGAAGAGGAATGGAGTTGGAGAATCGAGGGAAGGAGGAGGAGCTGAAGGGGGTAGGACACCGTTCACGTTTGCGGGAGAGATTTTTGGAGGATGAGGGATTGTCGATGCCGGACTATGAGATTTTGGAGTTGATGATTATGGGTGTTGTGAGGAGGGGGGACGGGAAGCCGTTGGCGAAGAGGTTATTGAAGACGTTTGGTTCTTTTGCTGGAGTTTTGTCTGCGGATGCCTCTGATTTGCTGAGGGTGAAGGGATGTGGAGATGCGGTTGCGGTTGCGTTGAAGGTGTCGCATGTGTCGATGGAAAGGTTTTTGCGTTCGCAGGTGTACCATGGTCATGTGGTGAGGAACTGGGACATGTTGTTGCAGTATTTGGGGGTTTCGATGGGTTGGAAGCGTGAGGAGAGTTTGCGTTTATTATTGCTGGATGATTCGCGTTATGTGGTGTATGACGAGAAGATAGCAAAGGGTACGGTGAACGAGATATTTTTGTACCATCGTGAGGTGGTAAAGAAGTTGGTGGAGATGAGGGCGACGGGGGTGATATTGATTCACAACCACCCGAGTGGTCAGGTTCAGCCGTCTGAGGCGGATTTGCAGACGACGCATGATTTGCGTTCTGTTTTGCGGGTATTGGGAGCGGAATTGTTTGATCATTTGATTGTGAGCGGCAAGGAAGTGTACAGTTTTCGGAATCAAGGTGTATTGGAGTTGTAGGGAGTCGTTGTGCAGTTAACGTTTAGTTGTCCGAGTGAATTAATATCGATATTGCCGCCGCCGCTGCCGGCGAGGGTTCAGCATCCTGTGTGGTATGACAGGATGCCTGAGGATGCGTATAGTGAGATGGGGGATGAGGACGTGAAGACGGTAAGATGCGACGTTGGATTTTCTGCTTCATTTGACGAGGGGGTGATGTTGCGGCTTGCGTGTTCTGTGCATGTGGACAGGCCCGGAGAGTTGCGTTGGGACTGGGGCCCTCCGGCGATGGGTTTGAGGAATTTGCCGAGGAGTCCTATCCACATGTTGGATTCTGCGTTTGTGGCGGGGGCTCCCTTTTTTTTTCGCGATCGTGCTTTGCTTACTTTTTCGAGTTTTTGGGCGGTGGAATTGCCGGAAGGTTGGTCGTTACTGATGTGTCATCCGTTGAATCGCTTTGACACGCCGTTTCAGATTTTGTCGCGTATAGTGAAGGGCAAGGTGGGAGAGCCTCAGCAGCCCTTGGAAGTGTATGGGGTTTGGCAGGATGAGTTTTTCACAGGGGTGCTGCCCCGGGGAATGCCGTTTGTGCAGTGTTTTTTGGTGCCGGACGGGAGTGTGGGACTCCATACGGAGGCTTTGGAGGAGAAGAAGGTGGATGAGTTGAACAGTTATCGCCGTGTGACGTCGCCCTATTCGAAGGTGATGCGTCCTCTGAGGCGTTCTCGTTAGGATTTTTGCTGATGTTGATTATTGGCGTGACGGGGCGTCGGTTTTCTGGCAAGAGCACGCTCTCGCGTATGATGGCGGGTGGGAGACCTATTGTTTTTGATGCGGATGGGGAGTGTCGAGATTTGTATGCAAAGGATGAGACGTTGATAGGGATGATAGGGGCGCGATTTCCGGGAAGTGTGAGAGGGGGTGAGGTGGATAGAGGATTATTGTCGGGATTGTTGTTGTCGTTGGAAGATGTGAGAGATCTTGAGGCACTTGTGCATGGTAAGGTGCGTGAGAGGTTGCGTATATTTTTGCGTAGGAAGCTGAGGGAGGGACGATCTTATGTGGTTTTGGACGTGCCGTTGTTGTTTGAGTCTGGTCTTGATGGTTTGTGTGATAAGATTTTGCTTGTAAGGACGACGAAGTATGAGGAGGAGCGGAGGAGGAAGTCCTATTCTTTTCCGCAGGATGTAGCGGGTATAGGAGGGATGTTATTGAAGAGGCGGAAGAGGGATATACATGTGAAGGTGAAGAGCGACAAGGTTTTGATGACGGGTTTGTCGTTTGGTTGTGTGATGAGAGATTGGTCTGAGTGTAGGGTGTTGTGGGGTCTGGGCTGATTGAATTTTGGGTATGGGAGTAGATTTTTAATGGATATGGTTTATATTGTGGAGGGAGGGTGAACAGGCCGAGAGATGGAGAGAAACGGATGAAAGTCGTATGTGTGATGAGGAAGGTGTGGGTTTTTCTTGCGTTGAGTGTGGTATTGTCTCCTCATGAGTTGTATGGGTTTGATGTGAGGGAGGGTTTTTCTGAGGTGGTGAAGGAGACTCTTCCGGCGGTTGTGAGTGTGAGGGTGGAAAAAGAGGTGGAGGTGGCCGGGGGTGGTGGCGGACTTCCATTTGGAGGACGTGTATTTCCTGAGGGCCATCCTTTATTTGAGTTATTTGATAAGTTTGAGTGGCCGCAGGGCAATCAGCAGCCACGCCAGCGTAAGGGTGTTGCGGACGGTTCTGGTTTTGTGGTGAGGTCTGAGGGTATAGTGGTGACGAACAACCATGTGGTGGAGGGAGCGGATTCGATTCGTGTGACGACGCAGGAGGGAGAGAGTTATGATGCGGAGGTTGTGGGTTCTGATCCGCAGACGGATTTGGCGTTGTTGCGACTTGAGGGTGTTGAGGGTCGTATGCCTGTGCTGGTTTTTGGAGATTCGGATGAAGCGGAGGTGGGAGACTGGACGTTGGCGATAGGGAATCCTTTGGGACATTTGGGAGGTTCTGTGACGGCTGGAATTATTTCTGCACGTAATCGCGACATACGTTCTGGTATTTACGATGATTATATTCAGACGGATACGTCGATAAACCAGGGAAATTCTGGTGGACCTCTTTTGAATGCGGATGGAGAGGTGATAGGGGTGAACACGATTATATTTTCATCTGGAGGGGGTGGTTCTATAGGTTTGAGTTTTTCGATTCCGTCGAATTTGGCGAAGTTGGTGGTTGCACAGTTATTGGAGACGGGTTCGACGCAGCGTGGTTGGTTGGGTGTTGAGATAGAGGACGTGAGCGAGGATGTGTCGGAAGCGTTGGACTATGGGGGTCGACAAGGGGCGTTGATAGCACGGGTTCTTCCTGACAGCCCTGCAGAGCGTGGGGGTATGAAGGACTATGATATTTTGTTGAGATTTGACGGCAAGGAGGTTCCGAACGGTCGTCGTTTGCCGTTGATCGTGGGTCTTTCTGAGGTGGATTCGTTGGTATCGGTTGTGGTGTGGCGAGAGGGTCGCGAGCGAGAATTGCGTGTTCGTCTTGGAGAGCGTGGGACGTCAGAGGCTCGTTATCGTGAGGAGAGTGAGGAGAAGGAAGTTCGTGGAGCGAAGGAGGAAGGCGTTGGTGGAGGTTTAGGTTTTCGTCTGGGAGAAATTACGGATGATCTTCGTCGTCGTCTTGGTGTGAGTCGAGATGTGGTGGGAGCGATAATATTGGAGGTATCTCGAGGCGGAGAGGCGGAAAGCAAGGGTCTTGTGGTGGGAGATATTATAGTGGAGGTGGATCGTCGTGTGGTGCAGGACGTGGAGGGAGTCTTGCGAGGTTTGCGAGAGGTGGAGTCACGGGGTTCTGGGGTTGTATTGTTGAAGGTACGGCGTCGCAACGGACGAAATGACGTGGTGGGCCTTCGATTGAAGCAATAGGGCTATGATTTTTGCGTGTATCGTGTTAGGATGACGAGGTTTGAGAGTTGTTGAATTGAGAATCGTTGTCTACAATATATTGTTGTCTATGCTATTTTGAGGGTATAGATGTTGGTGTGGACTTGGATATTTTGTGGTAGGTAATTTTTGAGGATGGAGTAGTCGTAGGGATGCTAAGAAGGATGAGGAAGAGATGACGACGGTAGAAGGAGGCTTACCCCGTAGGCGTATGGGCAAGATATTGGTTCCGCTTATCTTGATTTTGTTATTTTTGGCGGGGGGAGGCTTGGCGTATTACTTTGGGTTTTTGGACGAGGGTATAGCACAGGTGACTCGTTTGATGGGGGGAGAGGTTAAGGAGAAGTCTGAAGTTGAGCCATTGAATTCGTTTGTGAACATGGATGAGATTGTGGTGAATCTTCCGCGAGACGGGGGTAAGCAGAAGTTTTTGAAGGTATCGATAAGCTTGGAGATTGTTCGGAGTGATGATGCGGAGCGGGTGGAAGATTTGTTGCCGCGTGTTCGCGATAGTTTTGAGGCCTTTTTGCGGGAATTGCGTGTGACGGAGATTGAGGGCTCTCGTGGTATTTATCGGATTCGCGAGGAGTTATTGGCTCGAGCGAATTTGTTGGTTGCCCCTGCTCGTGTGAGGAATGTTCTATTTAGGGATTTGTTGATTCAGTAGGGGGTAATGGGGGAATGTTTATTGCATGGAGAGAGGGAAGGGTTGTTGATGTGTTTTTTGAGAGAGGTATATGATGGTTGATGCACAAGATGAAGGGGGAGAAAATCAGGAAGAAGATGCGTCTGCGGCGGGGCTTCTTAGTCAAGATGATATTGATCAGCTTTTGGGTTTTGAGTCTGGTCAGGACGGGGTGACGCGTCAAAGCGGTCTACAGGCGATTCTTGAGTCTGGATTGGTGTCGTACGAGCGTCTTCCGATGTTGGAGATTGTGTATGATCGTCTTGTACGTTTGATGTCGACGAGTTTGCGTAATTTTACGTCGGATACGGTTGAGGTTGTTTTTGACGGGATTACGTCGATAAGGTTTGGTGATTATATTGATTCTATCCCTCTTCCTGCGATGATAGGTGTTTTTAAGGCGGAAGAGTGGGATAACTACGGACTTGTGACGATAGACAGCAGTCTTGTGTATTCGATAGTGGATGTGTTGTTGGGAGGTCGTCGTGGTACGGCGATGATGAGGCTTGAGGGTCGTCCCTACACGACGATAGAGCGTCAATTGGTGGAGAATATGATTCGGGTGGTATTGACGGATTTGGCGGTAGCGTTTGATCCGATAAGTTCTGTGACGATGAGGTATGATCGTTTGGAGACGAATCCTCGTTTTGCGGGTATTGCCCGTGATGACAATGCGGCGATTCTTGCGCGTATGAGGATTGACATGGAGGATCGTGGCGGTCGGTTTGATTTGTTGTTTCCGTATGCGACGTTGGAGCCTGTAAGGGAGTTGTTGTTGCAGCAATTTATGGGAGAGAAGTTTGGTCGAGATTCGATATGGGAGAGTCACTTGGCACGGGAGTTGTGGTCGACGGACGTGGAGTTGGAGGCGGTTCTTGACACGGTGGATGTAGATTTGTCGAAGCTTCTTAATTGGGAGGAGGGAGCATTTTTGCCGTTATCTGTGACGTCGGATTCGATGGTGATGTTGCAATCGCGGGATGTACCGTTGTTTAAGGGGGTTGTGGGTCAAAAGGATGGACATATAGCGGTGAAGGTAGTGGAAAGAACGGTAGAAACGGAGAGTGGTTAAGAAGTTATGAATATAGCACTTTTGGCTTTGGTGATTGATATTACGGCGATAGCACTTTTGGCGGCGGTGATCGTGTATGCGATACGCTTGAACAAGTATTTTAATCTTCTTCGTTCTAGCAAAGAGGAGCTGGCACGTCAGCTGGCGATGTTTGCGGATTCGACGCGTCGTGCGGAGGATGCGATAGAGAAGATGAAGGCGAGTACGGAAGAGAATGCGAGTCTTATGGATCAGCAGATTCGCCGGGCGGAACTTGTGAGGAGAGATTTGTCGCGTAGCAGTGGGGGAAGCGATTCGCGTGCAGATTCTGGTGGTGGTCGGGACAGGGGTGGCCGAGATGGAGCCCGTCCTTCTGCGACGCGTCCGTCATCTGGTGGAGGAAGGGCTCGGCGTGGTGTGCCTGAAGAGGAGGGTCACACGGCTTCTGCTGCACGTGAACGTGTGATGTCGCGTCGTCGTCGTGCGGAGAGTGATTCGGAGAAAGATGGTGGAGATTCGGGTGAAGATTCGGGAAATCGCCAGCGTTCGAAGTCGAAATCGGAATTATTGAAGGCGCTTCAGGGTATGCGTTGAGGTGGTTGGATTTTTTGTATGATGACATTGTATTTTGGAAGAGGTTGAAGAGATGTTTTTGAAGATTCGATTGTTGCCGGTCTTGATAGTGGTGTCGAGTATGATGTTGATGACGAAGGTGAGTACGGTATGGTTCCGTATATCTGAGCCTGATGTGCCTGAAGAGGAGGGTCACACGG
>CAKMZR010000022.1:0-3605 GCA_929200455.1 uncultured Alphaproteobacteria bacterium
AATTTGCTCTTAGCCAGTCGGCGACGATGTCTATGCAGCGGATATGCTCGTGTTCAGGATCTTCTTTTGCCAAATCTTGAAGAATGTACAAGCCTCCAAGCCTCACGGTGAGTTGCTCTTTATTGGCAATCATCTCTACGGCTTTTTGGAATCGCTCTGAGTTCAGCCGTTGTTGTCCAACAGCAAGATTTTTTTGTTCAATTCCAAGAGCTTTTTCACGGTTACGCCGTGCGCGATTGGTAAACCACACACCTACGATAGCAAATGTGCCGAGGACGAGTGAGGAAAAAAGCCAAATTTGATTGCGAACATCTTCAATATTCTTTGCCTTCAAGGCATCTTCAGGCACATCAAATCCAAAGAGGAAGTAGTATGAGGCTATAAGAATTGAGACAATGGCGATGAAAAAAAAGAGCAAACCTAACCACGTATCAAATTTCTCTTCAATCCACTTCCCCGCCCCCTTTACCCTCTCCCACAGTGTCTCCCACAGTGTAGACTGTTTCTTTTCTGATGTTTTTTGGGTATTGACCATAATTTCCTCGAAGATGGGTGTACAATTCACGTAGATTCACAACCGCAAGACACTGTCTCATGATTCTTGAGGTCTTTTCCTGAAGCGGGAGGGTCTGCATGGGGTTAATGATTGACAAAATGAGTTCATGAGGGTATGAACGACAACACGATAGTGGGCTTGGAGTGGTGGACTTGAGTTTGTTATAGAGAAGATGAAAGGGAAACAGGAGGAAGAGATGACGGTAAAATCGGATATAGAAATAGCGAGAGCGGCGAGCAAGAAACCTATAATGGAGATAGGATCGAGGCTAGGGATTGACGAGGGAAGTCTTTTGCCCTTTGGTCATGACAAGGCGAAGATATCGGAGAAGTTTATTAAGGGACTCTCAGGCAAGGAGGACGGCAAGCTTATATTGGTGACGGCGATAAACCCGACTCCGGCGGGAGAAGGCAAGACGACGACGAGTGTAGGATTGAATGATGGTTTGAACAGGATAGGCAAGAATTCTGTGGTGTGTTTGCGAGAGCCATCGCTTGGTCCTTGTTTTGGTATGAAGGGTGGAGCAGCGGGAGGTGGTTATGCTCAGGTGGTACCGATGGAAGATATTAATCTTCATTTTACGGGAGATTTTCATGCGATAACGTCTGCCCATAATCTTCTTTCTGCGATGGTGGACAATCATATTTACTGGGGTAACAGTTTGAACATTGATACGAGGCGAGTGGTTTGGCGTCGTGTTTTGGACATGAACGACAGGGCATTGAGGAGCATAGTGGGTTCATTGGGAGGGGTGAGCAATGGATTTCCGCGCGAGGCTGGTTTTGACATTACGGTGGCGTCGGAGATTATGGCGATTGTGTGTTTGGCGAATGACTTGTCGGACTTGGAGAAGCGTTTGGGGGACATGATTGTGGCCTACCGCCGAGACAAGACTCCTGTATTTTGCCGAGACGTGAAGGCGGAAGGAGCGATGACGGTCTTGTTGCAGCAAGCGATGCAACCGAATTTGGTTCAGACGTTGGAGAACAACCCGGCGATTATCCACGGGGGCCCCTTTGCGAACATTGCCCATGGATGTAATTCTGTGGTGGCGACGAAGGCGGCCTTGAAGATGGCGGATTATGTGGTGACGGAAGCGGGATTTGGAGCGGACTTGGGAGCGGAGAAGTTTTTTGACATTAAGTGTCGCAAAGCGGGCCTTACGCCGTCGGCGACGGTATTGGTGGCGACGATTCGCGCGTTGAAGATGAACGGAGGTGTGTCGAAGGGCGACTTGGACAAGGAGGATGTGTCGGCGGTTGAGAAGGGTTGCAGCAACCTAGGCAGACATATTCAGAATTTGAAGCTTTACGGAGTTCCGGTGGTGGTAGCGATTAATCATTTTATTAAGGATACGTCGGCGGAGCTTGAGGCGGTGAAGGATTTTGCGCGTTCGCAGGGGGTGGAGGCGGTAGAGTGTTATCACTGGGCGAAGGGTTCTGAGGGTACGGAGACGCTTGCGGAGAAGGTGGTAGAGATTATAGAGAAGGGACAGGATAGTTTTGCGCCTCTTTACGTTGATGAGTTGTCATTGATGGAGAAGATAGAGAGCATAGCGTTGAGCATTTACCATGCGAACGAGGTGATAGCGGACATGAAGGTGCGTACGCAGTTGGCGGAATGGGAAGAAGCGGGCTACGGACACCTTCCGATCTGCATGGCGAAGACTCAGTATTCATTTTCTACGGATCCGAATCTCCGAGGAGCCCCGACGCATCATTCGTTGCCTATACGAGAGGTGAGGCTTTCTGCGGGAGCGGGTTTTGTGGTGGTGATCTGCGGAGAGATTATGACGATGCCTGGTTTGCCCAAGACGCCGGCGGCGGAAAACATTCGCCTTGATGCGAGCGGCAAGATCGAAGGTCTTTTCTAAGACCCTAGTTTTTGGCCTTGGGGTGTGCCCACCTTGGGGGTGTGCCACGTCATTGTATGACAGTTCTGAACGCGGCTTGAAGCAAGGCTGCCTGCATTGGCGAAGGGCCCTACGACAGACTAGGATGACTTATTAATCAGGGAAAGTACCTGGAGATGTTTCTTGCCCTTGATCGAACTTAGAGAGCCACGCGACGGTATCGTCGATATAACTTGTTAATCCTTTGTAATCGCGCAATTCTTGAGGCAATGAACCGAGTACGCGATGGAGTCTGCATCCCCATTTGGGAATGGAGGAGAGTTCCTCCATAGAGATGAGGTAGCAACGGATGGGGAAGAGCAAGCCGTTGGATCGTGGAAGTCTCCAGAAGGTTTGCAACTCGACACGGAGGTAGACTTTTTCTCCGACATTCTCAGGGGTGACGGTCAAGCGATCTTTGCCCCATTTATGATAATTTTCCGGGCTTGTATCAAGACGAGGATTGATGGTCATGGTCCAGTTGAGTCTCCGAGCAGGTTTTCCGTGCTGGACATTGAGGAGAAATTTGAGGGCTCGTTTGAAGATGCCCAACTCGTGAGCCAAGGGAACGGGAGCGTGCCACTCGAAGAAGTTCATGCCGATATCGAAGTCGAGAGACCAGTCTGCTTGTGTGGTGACTATTCCTGCATCCATCCAGAGATTTCCGTCACGTTGGTCGAGAACGGCGAAATCGCCTTGAGCTTGACGGGTAATATACTCCATGGGGCCGTAGGGCAGAGTGGAGGTATTCCCGAAGATGAAGGTGTCGTCGATGCCCATGGGACGGTTTATCCATCGCCATTTGTCGCCATCTTTTGAGAGGGAGAAATGTTCAGGATATGCGGCTGCTTTTGACTCCATGATGAGTTCGAGGGTGTCCCATCCGGCGGCTTCCATGTGAGGCAAGGACTGGCAACGAAGGGGGTCTTCGTCAAGGACGAGGGCTCTATCTTTCATTTCTGAGACATAGTGTTCATCGACGTCGAATGGGAATTCGAACACGGAGCCTTTCTTGACGGGAGTATGCGGTTCAAGGTTGACGGCATACATGTATGAGTCTTCATGGAAAGGGAAGGGGAATCTTTTAATATATTCGGGAGAGTTGCTGAAGGTGAAGTCATTGCGGAAGGTTTCATCTTTGAAAGCGATAGCCATAGT
>CAKMZR010000022.1:3705-15256 GCA_929200455.1 uncultured Alphaproteobacteria bacterium
GTGATTTAGCGTTCGAGGACGATATGAGGATTGTCACCTTCGACACGAGATACGCAGGGCATAATTTTTTTGCCTGAAGCTTTTTCCTCATCGGAGAGGAAGTGGTCGTGATGGGAGAGTGTTCCTGAGAAGGAGACGACTTGTGTTTCGCATTGTCCGCAAGCACCGCCTCGACAGAGGTAGGGGGGATTGACACCGGCTTGTTCGATAGCTTCGAGCATGCTTTGATTTTTTCTGACGGTGATATGTTTTTGTGATTCTTTGAGTTCGATGGTGTAGGGTTTTCCTGAAGCGGGAGCGAGGAATCGCTCGATGTGCACGGTGGACTTATCCCATCCGGCTTGTGTGCATGTGTCGACGACGTTATTCATGAGTTTTTCGGGTCCGCAAGCGTAGACGTGTGTTCCTACGGGTTGATTGAGGAGTAGGGGGTCGACGCTCCAACGGCTATTTTTATTCCGGACGTGGAAATGGAATCGTTTTCCATAGAGTTGGGAGAGTTCATTGAGATAAGCGGCTTTTTCTTCTGATCGGGCGATGTAGTGCATTTCGAAGGGCAACATTCTCTGCATGAGGGTTTGTGCTTGAGAGATGATGGGGGTGATTCCGATTCCGCCTGCGATGAGGAGGTGTTTATGGGCTTTCCATCCGAGAGCGAAGAGGTTTACGGGGTATGAGATGGTGAGTTTGTCGCCTTCTTTGACGTTGTTGTGCATATAATTGGAACCGCCTCGACCTTCTTTTACTTGCAAGACGCTGATGGAGTAAGAGGAACGGTCATCGATATTTCCCATGAGGGAGTATGGATTTCGCCGTATGATGTCTCCGTCCGGCATTTCGACGACGATGTGAGCCCCCCCTGCGAAAACGGGCATTTCCCCGCCATCTTCAGGTATGAATTTGAATCGTTTTATGGATTCGGTGACGGGAGTGATAGATTCGACGATGGCGTTAATTTTATTACCGACGATATTTTTCATGAGAAGAGTTCCTTTGTTTCTGGGATTTCTGAAGTATCTTCGGCGTTGATACAGACGCCTTGGTAAGCGGCGAGTCTCCGTGAGTAGTGTCCACGCACGAGGAGGAGGACGCCACAATGAGAGCAAGTGACGGGTTGAGTGGCGACGTTATCCATGAATCCTTTGCAGTGTACACATTGGATGCGACGTGTTTTTGGTCCTCTTCGTTCTGCGAGGGCCTCATAGGGGTCGATCCCGGCGTTGTGGGCTTGTTGGAATATGATTCCGATGAAGCTGTGTGTGCCTGTGACGTAGAGTCGGCTTCCTTGTTTGGAGTTTGCGAAGATTTCTCTGACGTGTGGCAGAGCGGCATCGAGCGTGGGCCATTCATAGAACCATCGAGGATTGAGGTCTTGGAGTTGAGAAGTCCTATTGGGTTCTATGTTGTCGGGAACGTATGCGAGGTGGGTTTTTTGCCAGAAGTCGCTGGATGTTTTTTTTGCCAAGTCGAGGACGGCAAGAGCCCCCTCTCCCTGAGCCAAGATGATGTGGCAAGTTCCGTCCATAGGTTCCAAGGTTGAGCAGGGTATTTGGCTGAACCTTTCTTCGCCTTCAATGTAATCGTCGTTACCTGCGAGGTGGCTATTGTCCATGAGAAGTCTCCGATAGTTCGGGTGAGATTTTTTTTTGGTTCTATCCCTTTGCGGTACGACGTTTTTTGTCGATATCGTAGAAGGGTAGGGGGTGAGCGGAGGCGTTAGTGTTTATGGTTCCTTCGATGGAAAGTTTTGTGCCTTCGACGGCGGTATCGAGACTAAGCCGAGCGATAGCCATAGACTGTCCGGATTCGGGGTTGACCATGCCGCAAGTGGTGATGCCGACTTTTTTTCCGTTATGAAGCACGGTATCGCCTTCGCCAGCGGGTTGATTGCCTTCGACTTTGAGTCCGTAGATTTTGAATCGTTCTTTTCCTTTGAGTCTGTAGTGTTCGGAAGCGCCACGGAAGTTGTCTTTCCCCGGACTTACGGTGAAGTCGAGGCCGAGTTCCCATAGGGTATCACCGGGTCCTTCATTTTCGAAGGGATACATATCGGAATTGTCATAAGGGTAGAAGAGGAGGTAACTTTCGACTCTGAGCCAGTCGAGTGTGGTGAATCGGGAAGGAATGATGCCCATACTTTTTCCTTCTGCGAGGATGGTATCCCAGATGAGTCCAGCATCAGCGGCCCGACAGAAGATTTCGTAACCTCTCTCACCTGTATATCCCGTTCTTGAGATCATGACAGGGGCACCGAAGAGGGTTGTCTGGATGTGACGGAAGTAGTTGACGTCTCTAATTCCTGGTACGTGTTTGTCGAGGAAGTCGACGGAAGCGGGGCCTTGTAGGGAGAGGTCGTGCAGGTCGTCATCGAAGAGCATGGCGACATTTTTCCCTTGAGCTTGTGCTTGGAGTTGTTGGTGTCCTGCCCCGGAGCCGTGTACGACCATCCAAGAGTTGGTGGAAATGCGGTAGATGATGCAGTCATCAATAAATTTGCCGGCGTCATTGAGCATGCAGGCGTAAGTCGATTTTCCTGGAGTGATTTTCTCGACATTTCTGGTTGTGGCTTCATCGATGAGGTGAGCGGCGTGAGGTCCGACGAGGTGTATTTTTTTAAGTCCTGAGACATCCATGAGTCCGGCTTTATTACGGACGGCGAGATATTCTTGTTTTTGGTCGCCATTATAGTCCCAAGCGGTTCCCATTCCGTTCCAGTCGTCAAGGGAAGACCCGAGGGCTCTGTGTTTGTGGGCGATGGCGGAATTTCTCCAAGATGCGGTCATAATTTTGCTCTCCTCTAATAAGTGCTACGATGTGGACGAAGGGGACACAGGTGAGAAAAGCGATATATTACCGTTGTGTCTTGCGTGCATTTGAAGTGTACACGAGACGAGGAAAGTTTCTCTTTGTGACTCTCATGTGTTTCCCGATTGAGACCCGCTCTTATGTAGTGGCGGTGTTTTTTTGTGTCTCTGGTAAGATAAGAGTAGGATATTGCGTTTTGTTTGTCAAGTGTGGACGCAAGTGGTTATTTTCGGGTGTGAAGATTTTTCTTGATTTTGGTGTGATGAGCTGATATACACAGTTCCTCATGGGCTTTAACAAGGCGGGTTGGGTCAGTAGAAGATGAGTCAAGTTTATTGGCTATATATAAGGAGGAGGCGAGCATGGGTAATAATTTGGATGCGATTACGACCATATTTACCGAGTTTTATTACTGGGTTACGGTTGTGTTTATGTTTTTGATTCACGTAGGGTTTTGTGTGTACGAGGTGGGCGCGAGCAGACGTAGGAATCATATGCACACACTTATGAAGAATACGATGTTGATTCCGTTGGTGACGGTGACATTTTTCTTCTTTGGCTGGTGGATATATTGGGCGTTTCCGAACGGTCCGTTTATCTACAAGGGTTTAGGGCTTGATTTTGCGGCGGGAGCAGGCAATGCACCGTGGTCTGAGACGATGGCGACGAACTTGAGTGATCGGATTACGGGAGTTTTCTGGGCGGCATTTCTGTTATTTTCTTGGACGGCGGCATCGATTGTATCTGGTGCGGTTATGGAGAGGATACGCTCGGGAGCCTTTTGGATTCATGCGGTATTGATAGGTTCAGTTTTCTGGATTATTGATGCGTCATGGGGCTGGCACTATGACGGCTGGATGGTGAAGCTTTTGGGCTACCACGATGCGTATGCTTCCGGAGTGATTCACGCGATAGCGGGAGGCTATGCTCTTGGAGTGTTGGTGGTGTTGGGTCCACGGATCGGCAAGTTTGCGATGGATGGCACCCCGAGGGATATTCCGCCGCATAACCCATGGTTTGTGACGATAGGACTTTTCTTGATCTACACGGGTTTCTGGGGTTTTTATGCGGCGTGTAACGTGCCACTTATATCTCCTGAAGGCATAGGGGGTCAGATTACGGGCGAGACTTGGACGGCGACGAACATTTATCTTGCTCCGACGTCCCTTGGTGCGATTACGTTGAACTTTTTGATGTCGTTATCGGGAGGTTTGATGATGGCCTATATAGTCTCGAAAGGAGATGCGTTCTGGACGTACTCTGGAGGTCTTGCGGGCATTATTACGGCGTCAGCGGGTAATGATCTGTATCATCCTATTCAAGCGATGCTCATTGGTGGCGTGGGAGCATACTGTGCTTACAAGCTTCACTTCTGGGTTGAGAAACGCTTTAAGATAGATGATGCTGTGGGTGCGGTTGCGGTTCATGGCTATGCAGGTTTCATAGGACTTGTGATTGCCGGTTTCGTGCTTTGGGGAGCTCCGTCTTCGCCGTACGAAGGTTATGTGGCGGTGAATCCGCTTGGACAGTTCTTAGGAGCTATCATTATGTTTTTTGTGTTGGGCTTTTTGCCAGCGTTCATTGTGTCGAAGATTCTTCACGGAGCCGGCTTGTTGCGTATTCCGCCGCTTGTTGAGCTTGAAGGACTTGATTATGAAGAGCAGCATGAGTATGAGCTTGCACTGAAAGAAGTGATGGAAGCTGAGAGTGCGTCTGTCGGTAAGTAATTGGAAAACTTTTAGGAAAGGACTAGTATTATGTCTACAATAGGATATTCGAGCTGGGCAGTGGATCTGGCTGAAGTGGGAGCTATCTACCCATTTCAGGGCAGTGAAGTTGTGATGACGATCGTTGCAGTTGTGCTTTGGCTTGCTTGGCATGTCGTAGAGATTCGAGGAGAGAACGCGCAACTTGAGCGTCTTTCTGACAAGTCTCGTGTGACAGACGATGATCGCAGACGAAGCATAGAGCGTTACTGATCGCTTTTTGTGTATGCTGTTAGGTGTGGGATGGAGGGGAAGTGTGAGTTTTCGCATTTCCCCTCCCCCTGCCTTTTTTTAGTTTTTAGGGTCTTGCTTTTGGGGTTAATAATTGTATACACTTCTCTTCTCATTTGAGGGAGATATTTGGAATAGGGAGAATTAACATGTGTGGAATAGTGGGTTGTTTTTTGAAGAATGACAAGTTGCGTCCTGAGTTGGGAGCGATGTTGTCAGAGATGCTGGTGGTGATGACGGATCGTGGTCCTGACAGTGCAGGTTTTGCGGTTTACGGGGATGAGAAGCGTGGGAAGTTGAAGATGACGGTTCAAAGCCCTAGGGGCGGAGATGATTTTGCTTTGCTTGAGAGGGATCTTGTTGGCAAGGGATTGGTTGAGAAGGGTGGAGTGAGGGTGAGGGATACGCATGCGGTGATAGAGTTGTCGGACGATAGGGAGTCTGCGGTTCGTTCATTGATAGTGGAAGGTTATTCTGCTGTGCGTGTGATGGGCGTGGGTCGTTCTATGGAGATATACAAGGAGGTGGGATTGCCGAAGGATGTTTCGTCACGTTTTGGATTGTCTAAGATGGAGGGAGGTCATGGAGTGGGCCACACGCGTATGGCGACGGAGTCTGCGGTGACGACACTGGGAGCCCATCCATTTTCGACGGGAGAGGATCAATGTTTGGTCCACAACGGTTCTTTATCGAATCACAACAATTTGCGTCGTTCTTTGAAGAAGAGGGGTATGGTTTTTGAGACGACGAACGACAGTGAGGTTGCGGCGAGTTATTTGTCGTATCGATTGAAGGAGGGTGATGGTCTTGAGGCGTCGATGGAGGGTATGTTGGATGATGTGGATGGTTTTTATACGTTTGTGGTGGGGACGCATAATGGTTTTGGTGTATTGAGGGATGGTATAGCGTGCAAGCCGGCGGTGATGGCGGAAACGGATGACTATGTAGTTTTTGGCAGTGAGTATCGTGCTTTGGCGGTTCTTCCTGGGATTGAGAAGGGTCGGGTGTGGGAGCCTGAGCCGTCGACTGTATATTTTTGGGAAAGGTGAGGTAATTTTGAATGACGAAGGGTTATGATTTGAGTTCTGGAAGTTTGCGGGAATTGAACGCGAATCTGCAGGTGTCTGCGGAGAATTTGTCGCGTCAGATTCCGGGAACGTTTGGAGAGTGGAGGGTAGAGAATCCGATGGGTTCCCATGCTTTGGCGGTGGGTTTGAGTGGTCCGTTGTTGGTGGATATAGAGGGGAGTACGGGTTATTATTGTGGAGGGATGAACAAGGGAGCGAGTATACATGTGCGTGGTTCTGTGGGTCCTGGAGTTGCGGAGAACATGATGTCTGGTCGTGTATTTGTGGACGGGGATGCGAGTCAGTATGCGGGGGCGACGGGTCACGGGGGATTGTTGGTGATTCGCGGGAATGCGTCATCGCGTTGTGGTATCTCGATGAAGGGCATAGACATAGTGGTGGGAGGTTCTGTGGGACATATGTCAGCCTTTATGGGTCAGACGGGTAATTTGGTGGTATTGGGAGATGCGGGAGATGCGTTTGGAGATTCTCTTTATGAGGCGCGTTTATTTGTGAGGGGGAGTGTGAAGAGTCTGGGAGCGGATTGTGAGGAGAAGGAGATGCGTTCTGAGCATAAGGATTTTTTGAAGAAGTTGTTGGAAGATTCTGGGTTTGGGGACGTGGAAGTGTCTTCATTTAGACGTTATGGTTCTGCACGCAATTTGTATAATTTTGATGTAGACAAAGTGGGCAATTATTGAGGAAGGAAAAGAGAGATGGAAGAGTCTTCGACACCGATGACGGAGCCGCAGGATTCTGCGACATTTGATGCGTACACCCTTTCTGAGATTCGCCGTGCTGCGGCGACGGGTATTTATGATATTCGCGGAGGAGGCACGAAGAGGAAGGTTCCGCATTTTGATGATTTGTTATTTTTGGGAGCTTCGATATCGCGTTATCCTTTGGAGGGGTATCGTGAGGGATGTACGACGAATGTGACGTTGGGAACGCGTTATGCGAAGAAGCCGTTGGAGTTGTCGATTCCGATTACGATAGCGGGTATGAGTTTTGGTTCTTTGTCTGGACAGGCGAAGGAATCGCTTGGTCGTGGAGCAACGATTGCGGGTACGACGACAACAACGGGAGACGGGGGTATGACGGAGGAGGAACGAGGCCATTCTAAGATGCTGGTGTATCAGTATTTGCCGTCTCGTTATGGTATGAATCCGGATGATTTGCGTCGTTGTGATGCGATAGAGATCGTGGTGGGTCAAGGAGCGAAACCTGGTGGTGGGGGAATGCTTTTGGGACAGAAGATATCGGATCGTGTTGCGGAGATGCGTACCCTTCCGAAGGGTATAGATCAGCGTTCTGCATGTCGTCACCCTGATTGGACGGGTCCGGACGATTTGGAGATAAAGATTTTGGAGTTGCGGGAGATAACGGGTTGGGAGAAGCCTATTTACGTGAAGGTTGGGGGTACGCGTCCTTACTATGATACGGCCCTTGCGGTGAAGGCGGGAGCGGATGTTGTGGTTCTTGACGGTATGCAGGGAGGCACGGCGGCGACGCAGGAGGTTTTCATAGAGCATGTGGGACTTCCGATATTGGGATGTATACGTCCTGCTGTGGAGGCGTTGCAAGATTTGGAGATGTACCGGGAGGTTCAGTTGGTTGTGTCTGGAGGGATAAGGAACGGTGCGGACGTGGCGAAGGCTTTGGCATTGGGAGCGGATGCGGTATCGATAGGCACGGCGGCGTTGGTGGCTCTGGGAGACAACCACCCGAAGTGGGATTCGGAGTATCGCGAGATGGGGACGAGGGCTGGTTGTTATGACGATTGGCACGAGGGTCGCGATCCTGCGGGTATTAGCACGCAAGATCCTGAGTTGGCGCGTCGATTGGATCCTGAGTTGGCGGGACGTCGTCTTGCGAATTATTTGAAGGTGATGACGTTGGAAGCACAAACGCTGGCACGAGCGTGTGGGAAGAGCAGTGTGCATAATTTGGAACCTGAAGATTTGTGTGCCTTGACTCTGGAGGCGGCGGCGATGGCACGGGTACCGCTGGCAGGCACGACGTGGTATCCTGGCAAGGAAAGTTTTTAGGGGAGGAGATGATGAAAGGAAACAAGGGAGATTTATGATGGCGAAAAGTTTAGCGGCCTTTGCGGAGGAGCGAGGTATTAAGTATTTTATGGTGTCGTACACGGATCTTTTTGGAGTTCAGCGTACGAAGTTGGTGCCGTCGCATGCGATAGGGGGTATGCAGGAAGACGGAGCCGGTTTTGCGGGTTTTGCGTCATGGTTTGACATGTCGCCTGCGGATGAGGATATGTTGGCCCTTCCTGATCCGGATGCGGTGATTCAGCTTCCTTGGAAGAAGGATGTGGCGTGGGTTGCGTCGAATTGTCGCATAGGGGGAAGAGACTTGGAGCAAGCGCCTCGCGTGGTTTTGACTCGTTTGATTAAGGAGGCCTCGGAAAAGGGTTTGCGTGTGAAGACTGGGGTTGAGCCTGAATTTTTCTTGATTAATGCGGACGGTACGGACATATCGGATCCGATGGATCGTTCTGAGAAGCCGTGTTATGATCAGCAGGCGTTGATGAGGCGTTACGATGTGATCTCTGAGATTTGCGATGCGATGTTGGAATTGGGTTGGGGTACGTATCAGAATGATCATGAGGATGCGAATGGTCAGTTTGAGATGAACTGGATGTTTAATGATGCCCTGACGACGGCGGATCAGCATTCATTCTTTAAGTTTATGGTGAAGTCTATATCGGAGAAGCATGGTCTTAGGGCGACCTTTATGCCGAAGCCGTTTACGCATTTGACGGGCAATGGTTGTCATGTTCATATATCTGTGTGGGACATGGCGGGCAAGAAGAACAGTTTTTCTGATTCTAGCGATGAATTGGGCCTTTCGCAGGATGGGTATCATTATTTGGGAGGCATTATGAGGTATGCGCGCTCGATGACGATATTGACGAATCCGACGGTGAATTCGTACAAGAGGATTAACGCGCCGCCGACGTCATCTGGAGCGACGTGGGCTCCGAACACAGTGACGTGGACAGGGAACAACAGGACGCATATGGTGAGGGTACCGGGGCCTGGTCGTTTTGAGTTTCGTTTGGCAGACGGAGCGGTGAATCCGTATCTTTTGCAGGCATCTGTGATAGCGGCGGGTCTTTTGGGTCTTGAGGGAAAGATGGATCCGGGCAAGCGTTATGATATGGATATGTACAAGGACGGTCATACGATAAAGGACGCGGCGAGATTGCCGATGAACATGTTGGATGCGATGAGATTGTTTGAGGGAGAGAAGACGTTGCACAAGAAGTTGGGCGAAGAATTTTCGTCTGCGTATTTGGCGATGAAGACGAAGGAGTGGAACAATTACTGTTGGCATTTGTCGTCTTGGGAGCGGGAGAACACGCTTGATGCTTGAGGGATTAAGTTTGGGAGGTGGGAATTGAGGTATTCGGCATTTTCTTTATTTAAGAATGCGTTGCTGGGTCATAAGCATTGGGGGCGAGCTTGGGGTGGTGTAGATTTGAAGGATCGTTATGATGTGGTGATAGTGGGTGGAGGGGGTCATGGACTTGCGTGTGCGTATTACTTATCGAAGCATCACAATGTGGGCAAGATCGCGGTTTTGGAGAAGGGATGGATAGGTTCTGGCAATGTGGGTCGCAATACGACAATTATTCGTTCGAACTACATGTTGGAGGGCAACATACCTTTTTATGAACTGAGCATGAAGTTGTGGGAAGGTCTTGAGAGTGATATTAATTTTAATGCGATGGTGAGTCAGCGTGGTGTATTGAATTTGTGTCACAGTGATGCACAGTATGATGCCTTTTGCCGTCGAGGGAATGCGATGAGGGTGCATGGAGTGGATTCTGAGATTTTGGATGTGGATGGTGTGTTGAAGCTTGTTCCTGAGTTGGAAGTGGAGAATGCGCGTTTTTGTGTGAAGGGGGGGCTCTTTCAGCCACGCGGGGGTACGGTGCGTCATGATGCGGTTGCGTGGGGGTATGCGCGTGCGGCTTCGCGTCGAGGCGTTGATATTATAGAAAATTGCGAAGTTTTAGGATTTTTGCGGGATAGTGCGGGATGTGTGGAGGGGGTGGAGACGTCGCTTGGTTTGGTGAAGACGGGCAAGGTGGGTTTGTGTGTGGCAGGCAATTCGTCGCGACTTGCGGATATGGTGGACGTGAAGTTGCCATTAGAGAGTCATGTTCTTCAGGCGTTTGTGACTGAATCGGTGAAGCCTTTGCTTGACACGGTATTGACTTTTGGGGCGGGACATTTGTACATAAGTCAATCGGACAAGGGAAGTTTGGTATTTGGTGGAGATTTGGACGGATACAATAGTTATGCTCAGCGTGGGAGTTTGCCGTTGGTGGAGCATATAGCGGAAGATGCGATGGCGATATTGCCGATGTTGGGTCGTTTGAGGATATTGCGTTCGTGGGGAGGTATTATGGACATGTCGATGGATGGTTCTCCAGTGATGGATCGGATGCCTGTGGAGGGCATATACATTAATACGGGTTGGTGTTATGGTGGATTTAAGGCGGTCCCTGCGGCGGGTTGGTGTTTTGCGCATTTGTTGGCGAAGGGGGAGTCACATGATGCGTCGAAGGCGTACAGGTGGGATAGGTTTGAGCGTGGATTTATGATTGATGAGAAGGGAGTGGGAGCGCGTCCAGCGTCGCACTAGGAGTAGAAATGAGAATAGATTGTCCTTATTGTGGGGGTCGAGATGTGAGTGAGTTTGTGTACGGAGGAGATGCGACGAAGGTTCGTCCTGAGACGGGTGAACTTGAGGGAGGAGATGTTCGGGAGGTGAGTGATGGTTTGCGGAAGTTGTTTTATGAGTATGTGTATGTGAGGGACAATCCGCGAGGAGATCATGAGGAGCATTGGTATCATGCGGGAGGTTGTCGTTCGTGGTTGCGTGTATGTCGTAACACGGCGACGCATGAGGTGAAGTGGGTGAAGTCGGAAGCGGGGGATTAGATCATGGGCGTATCGGAAGGAACAGGTTCTCACCGTTTGTCACATGAGGGTAGGGGAGTTGCTCGTGGCAAGACGATAAAATTTTTCTTTGACGGCAAGGAATATACGGGATTTGAGGGAGACAGTTTGGCGTCTGCCCTTTTGTCGCATGGGGTGCATTTGGTGGGACGTAGTTTTAAGTATCACCGTCCGCGAGGTATTTTGACATCTGGGAGTGAGGAGCCGAATGGTTTGGTGGAGTTGCGTACGGGTTCTTACCGGGAGCCGAACACGCGCGCGACGACGATAGAGATATTTGAGGGATTGGAGGCGTATAGTCAGAACAGGTGGCCGTCATTATTTTTTGATGTGATGTCGGTGAATGGATTATTTTCGCCATTTTTTGTGGCTGGATTTTACTATAAGACGTTTATGTGGCCGTCTAAGATGTGGGAATTGTTCTACGAGCCTATTATCCGTCGAGCGGCGGGATTGGGACGAGGTGCGCGGTCAGCGGATCCTGATATGTATGCGAGGAAGACGGTACATTGTGATGTCTTGGTGGTGGGTTCTGGCCTATCTGGATTGTCTGCGGCGTTGTCGGCGGGACGGATGGGAGCGAGGGTAGTCTTGTGTGAGAAGGATCATCTTTTGGGAGGACGCTTGTTATCGGATTCTTTGGCGTTGGAGGGAGAGGGTGAGTTGGATGTGGTCCGCAGGGCGGAGGAGGAGC